>CAZLKK010000151.1:6680-8955 GCA_964559995.1 uncultured Chloroflexaceae bacterium | reverse complement strand
CAATCTATGGGAAAAAAAGGGGAATTGAACGCATCTAAGAATGGCTCATCAAGACAAATAATGACGTTTTCTGCTAGGACAGACAACTTTTTTGAGAGCCACATTACTCTCAGGGACAGGTGGTGGGCTAGGGCTTCAAGCAGTATTGGATCATAAATAATCGAACGCTGCTGTTCATCCGTTAGGTATATCCCTAGGCTAATTGGGCCAACAAGCTGATAGGTAATAGCGACCCCCTCAAACCAGTTCTTTGGAATATTGAGGAGTTCTCCCAGACCAGATGCATAGGCTGGTTGCAGCGCACTATTGGCTGCTTGTCGCCGCAGATATGCCAGCGAAACACTATCTAGGTCTTGTTCTGCCTGGGTTCTATCTACATAGATTTGCTCAGTACGGGTATCTACAATGAGACCCGGAAACCCACTAGCACTCTGGACAAATTGTCGTTCATTAAAGGATGTAGCCGGGAGTCTGGGGCAAGTTAATATCCTCGGTACGGTTGTCATCAACAACCCAAGCGCATGCGATGGGCTGGTATAGGGTAGCCCACTTTGTGCTATTGGCAAGCAGGCGGGTTGAAACGAGAGTGGCATACACGACGGAGATCATCAGCAAAGGGTGGTTTGAGCACCCCGCGTTCGGTAATGATGCCTGCTATGAGTTCGTTGGGCGTGACATCAAATGCTGGATGTGCAGCATGAACTCCCTCTGGAGCAATACGTTGATTGCCAATATGGGTAACTTCATCGGACGAACGTTCTTCAATCTCGATCATGTTGCCGTGATCCAACGATAGGTCAACAGTTGATGTTGGGGCGGCTACGTAGAAGGGGATGTTGTGGGTTTTTGCCAAAATAGCCACGGTGTAGGTGCCTATCTTGTTGGCAACATCGCCGTTGGCGACAATGCGGTCTGCCCCAACAATCACGCAGTCTATATTGCCCTGTTGCATCATGTAGCCCGCCATGTTGTCGGTAATGAGCGTTTGTGAGATACCCGCCTCGCGCAGCTCCCAAGCAGTCAAACGAGCACCCTGCAAAAAGGGGCGGGTCTCATCCACATAGACGTGGATAAACCGTCCCTGGCTGTGGGCTGTTCGCATCGGGGCTAGGGCGGTGCCATAGCCAGCGGTTGCCAAACCTCCCGCGTTGCAGTGCGTCAGGACGTGTCCCCGTTCTGGGATGAGCGGTGCGCCATATTCTCCAATGGTATGGCACATCGCCAAATCTTCAGCGAGAATGGTATGCGCTTCCGCAAGGACGCGCTCGCGTAGGGTGTCTACAGCGGCATCTTCACGGGCGACATGTTGGGCTTGTTCAAGGACACGAGACGTTGCCCAACTCAGGTTGACTGCGGTAGGTCGCTGGGCATCAAGCGTTTGTTTTGCCTGAGCTAATACGGATAGGAGGTCTTTTGTGCTGGTTGCTTTGCTGCGCTGCGCGGCGATTGCCATGCCATACGCTGCGGTACATCCAATAGCTGGCGCACCACGCACCTGCATGCTCTTGATAGCGTGTGCCACTTCTTCAAGCGAGCGACACTGGACAATGACTTCTTCTAAGGGAAGCAATTTTTGATCTACCAAGCAGACCTGATCGTTTTCCCACCAAACTGTTCGGAGTTCTTTTTTACTCATAGGATAGTAGTGTTCTGTAGCCTGTTCGCCTAGCAGATAGTAGGGGCGAGAGGTCATACTCTAGCTAGTCCCACATATCTTATCGGTAAGCGAACCCTCTTTACTATTTCTTTTAGCGACATATCGATTGTAGCATAGGTGTAGATATATCGCAACTTATGAGATGTATAGCTGTAAGGAATAGATTTAGACTGCGAGGATGTTAGTCTTGGGATTCCCTGCTGACAACATCCCGCAACACCTGATAAACCTGGAGCAGGCTATCGCTATCTACCCACTCATCATCGGCATGCATCCCCATCCCATCGGGACCAAAGCAGACCGCTGGTATCCCTTGTTCGCTATAGAATCTGGCATCACTGCCAAAGTGCTCCCGGTAGAGCACAGCGGGGCTATCTTGCACCCGTTCAAGCGATTGTGCAAGCCGCTTGACATAGGGATCATCCGGGTCGGTTGCCAGTGGGGGGGCGAGTTTCAGTATATCCATGCTGGTATGGGGGAAGCATGCTGCAATCGCTGCAATTACCTGGTCGGGGGCATCATCGGGGATGTACCGGATGTCGAGTTTGAGGATAACCTGATCTGGTATCTGGTTGACAGATTTGCCGCCTGCCTGCACAACCGTTGGGGTAGCGGTGG
>CAZLKK010000151.1:0-6670 GCA_964559995.1 uncultured Chloroflexaceae bacterium | reverse complement strand
TACACCACGCTTCCGATGTTGGTACCGGGAAGCGGCGAGCGAGGGCTTCTAGCCCATTGCCCAATGTCCACAACGGATTGTGTCCTTCCCAGGGGCGTGAGCCGTGGGTGGGGTTGCCTTTCATCACGAGTTTTAGCCACATAATGCCCTTTTGCTGGTAGCAAATACGCAAGTTGGTCGGCTCGGCTGACAGGAAAAAGCGACATGTCCAGCCCTCTTGTAGCAGCCTCCTTGTGCCGTCTTCGCCGCCTATCTCCTCATCGCCGACAATCTGTATCCCCACATCTGGGCGGGGGTCTTGTGCGGCTAGGTCGCGCATCAACCGCAGCAGCACAGCAACGCTGCCTTTCATATCCAGGCTTGCCCGTCCGTAGATACGGTTTTCTTGCACCAGCGCGGTAAATTGCTCTTTGTGTGCTGGCACTACGTCTATATGCCCGTTGAGTATGAACGTTGGGGCATGGGTGTCGTGTAGGGTAGCCATAAGTGCTGGCTTGCCTGCATGCTCCGAACGATGGATGTATACGCCTGGAATGGCTTGGAGATACTGGTACCCATAGTCCATTGCGGCGGCGATGGCTTGGGGGTTGTCTTCTGTGCTGGCAAACCCGATTAAGTTTGTGGTCAAGCGAATAATATCCGCTTGGATGTCTTCTTCTTGATGTGCTTGGTCTGTTTGATGCATGTGGTGTATTCTACTCAATGGTTATTATGTATTGATTTATCGTGACAATTTGTATGGACGCAAGACCAATCAGGGGCGTAGTGTTGGAAACAACTAGCATGGTGCTCCAGGGAGAGCGGCAACTGCGGCAAATTCTTCGGCAAGTTCTTCATCGGTATAGTTGATATAGGCAATACCGCGTTCGCGCAATAGGGCTAAAAAGGCAACGCGGCTCATATGTAAGATAGCAGCAGCTTTCCCAGAACTGATTTGCCCTTCCGTAAACAAGGAAAAGACGAGCCATTCATTAAATCGTCTCTGTATATCTTGGTAATCTAATCCATAGTGAGATAACGGGATAGGACTATGGATGGTGAGGAGTGGTTCTTCGCTCATAGTATGCTAATTCCTATTAGGGTTGTCTTTTATCGTATACTTATGGGTATGATACCACATGATACCCCCTTGTTAGCAACCGCTGTTGCCCGTGTTTGGGGGGAGCCGCCGCCGTCTCTCCAGTTCCCCTTCCCGCCGCGGTGGGGGATGGGGGTTGCAAGGGCAACATCCGCTCGTTGACCCTCGCGGCTCGTCCAACAACCCTCTCCCCCCCCATAAGGGCGGCTATTCTCCTGCTGATTGTAGCACACGCAGGGTCTCCCTGGCGCAGCGTTCCCAGGTGAAGGTCGCAGCATGTTGACTGCCCCGTTCGCGCAGCGTATCGCGTAGGGCAGGGTCATTGACTAGACGGGACATCCCCTCGGCTATGGCGTTGGTATCGTTGGGGTTGACCAACAGGGCAGCATCCCCCGCTACCTCTGGCAGCGAGGTGGTTGTGCTGGTGAGGACGGGGGTATGACACGCCATCGCTTCAAGCACTGGCATACCAAATCCTTCATAGAGCGAGGGGAAGACAAATGCTAGTGCGCCACTCAACAATGCAGGGATGTCTTCATCCGGGACATAGCCGGTGAACCCTACGCGGTCAGCAATCCCCCGCTCTGCCCCGCGCCGTTCTATCGTTTCGGTGAGCCAGCCTTTCTGCCCCGCAATGACTAACCGCAGGGTGTCAAGGGGGGCATGCGATGTGCCACTACTCCCCTGGAACATCAGCGCGAAGCTATCTATAAGCCGTTCTAGGTTTTTGCGTGGGTGTACCGTTCCAATATAGAGCAGGTAAGCATCGTTGGTAGGGATACCATAGCGTTGTTTCACGGCACTGATCTGTTGGCGATCTTGTACCGGGGCAAAGCGGGGGGCTACGCCGTGGTGGATAACCGTTATCTTGTCTGCTGGTACCCGGTAGTGGGTCATCAACGCCTGCTTGGTGGCGTGGGATATGGTGATAATGTGATGTGCGGCTTGGGTGTTCCACCACGTTGAAGCGTGGAGGTCAAGCCAGCGTTGTGGGGTATGCGCTTGTGGGAAGGCGAGGTAGCCGAGATCATGGATCGTCACAACGCTGCGTTGCGTGTGGGATAGGGGGATAACGTGTGCGGGGACAAACAGTACATCCGGCGGGGACACGACCATCTCTGCCCCTAGCCGTAGGTGGGTCCATAGCCGTGGGAAAGGCAACAACCGCATGTCCACATTGCTGCCGAGTGGGGGCAGAGTGGCGGGGGGCGTGTTGGCGTAGAGGGTATAGTGGGTATGGCGGTCTAGTTGTGCTAGGGCAGCGAGCAGGGCATAGGTGTAGTGTTCTGTGCCGGTGCGGTGTCGTATTGCCAGCCGGCTGGCATCAATGCCAATGTGCATAGGTCAGGCTCCCATTTTCGTTAGGCGTTAGCAGCTAGGTTCTTTGGCAAATGATAGTACTTGGGGCAGAGTCTGTCAATACTACCCTTGCCAAATAGCTCAAAATACGCTATCTTCAATAGGTAAGGTGAGTAAGGTCCTCACCGGTTTGTCTGCAAGGAAGCACACGTTATGACCGATCAAAACCTGTCCGCCCTCATCCAAAAAGGACAACAACACCTCAACACCGGCGATTTTCACGGTGCCATTGCATGCTTTGAGCAGGCAGCGGCACAGGCGCGTGCCTGGGGCGAGGGCGAGAATGAACTGGTAGCCCTGGGGTGGCTGCCTGCTGCGTGGGGCAGTGTCGCAGAGCATCAGCGCGAGATAGAGGCGGCAACCCGGTTGCTTACCCGTGCGCGGGAGCTGCGCCGTGAAGACTACGAGCTTGGCGCAACCCTGCGGCTCTCAGAAGCGATAGCCGACCTAGACCTACGCGGACATTGGCACGAGATCAAACCGCTGCTGCTCCAGGGTATTGAGACCTCCCAACGGCTCAATAAACCCTGGTATGAAGCCTACCATCGTATGTTGCTTGGCACATATGCTGCCCGTATGAAAGCGGGGGACGAAGCTCAAGCATGGGTGCAACAAACGCTCAATGCCCTGACCCCTGAGCTAGAACGCAACACCGTACCCCGCTGTCTCTTCCGTATGAACTGCTATAGTGCGCTGTCGCTGCTGATGATCCACAAAGGCAATTACAGTGAAGCCTTGCGCTACGCCGAGATGACGCTTGGTTTGGCGCAGGATGAGGGCAACCCGCCTTTTATAGCCGAAGCCCAACTTATCGTTGCCCGCGCCCACATTGCCAACGGACAGCATGACCAAGCTCGCCCGCTGGTAGAAGCGGTGCTGCCTGCTGCCCGCGAGCAGCAGTGGAAGGTACGCGAGCAAGAGGCAGAATACCTGTTGAGTGAGATAGAACGACACTCATCGCAGCCGGATGCGGCAGAAGTGCCTGCCCGTCGAGCGTTGGAGCTTGCGCGGCAGATGCAGCGCAAGGAGGAAGAGGTACAAGGACTCATCAGTTTGGGCAAGGCGTTGTTGGCGCAGCATCGCAAGACGGATGCACAAGAGGTATTGGCACAGGCACGGCGGCTGGCGCAGGAGCGTGATTATGCGGATTACTTTGGTGAGATAGAAGCGTTGGGGTAGTAAATACAACGGGGACACTTTCCCCAAAAACCCATAAGCAAAGGAGCTACAACATGAGTACCCTTCAACCACTCCCGCACATACCAGACACCGGTACCTTTCAGGTGGATTTCCCAGGACTTATCAAAATCTTGGGCGAAAATCTCTATGCAAACCCCCGCGCCTGTGTGCGCGAACTCATACAAAACGGCAATGACTCATGCGTGAGACGACAAACAAGCGATACAACCTTTCAACCGACTATTCGCATTACTTCGCAACCCGACGAGCGCACGCTAACCTTTGACGACAACGGCGCAGGCATGCTGCACGAGGATGTCGTGCGCTATCTGGCAAGCATCGGCGGGGGACGCACCCGCATAGAACGCACCCGGTTGTCTACCGAGGACAAACACGCCGCCAATATGCTCATTGGGCAGTTTGGCATAGGGTTTCTCTCCTCGTTTGTCGTAGCAGATCGCGTGTTGGTAGATACGCTCTCTGTAGAGATAGAGGGGGGCAATGCCATACGCTGGATATGCGAAGGCACCGCAGAGTACCAGATAGGGCAGAGTGACCGTACCACGCCCGGTACCCGCGTTGTCCTCTCCCTCAAGCCGTCCCACTACGACCTGCTCGATGACCAAGTGTTGCTTGAAACGATTATCTACTATGCCGACTTTATCGGTTTCCCAATTTACCTCAATGACCACGCGGAGCCAGTCAACCGCATGCAGGCTCCCTGGCACACAGACAGCACCTACAACGACTATGCTGCCTACATCCAGCACCGCTACGGCGTTGCCCCGCTTGCGCTAGAACCTATCGCTACAGAACGTGATGACCTCAGTGTGCAGGGGGTGCTCTTTATCCCCCCCCGCAGCGGCGATTGGAAGCGACACCTGCGCTCGATAGACCTGTTCCAGAAGCGTATGTTTATTGGGGAAGATTTGCACATCCTGCCAGAATGGGCAGGCTTTATCAGTGGCGTGATAGACTGCCCCACGCTCGATCTTGTCGCCAGTCGTGAGTCTGCCATCAGTGACCGCCCATCCTACAAAGCCCTCACCTCCGCGTTGGGGGAAGCGGTCTCTAGCTTTATCCAACGGCTCGCTGCCAAAGAGCGGTCTACCTTCCTAGAGGTCATTCAGCAACACGAGTGGGCAGTGAAGTGGGGAGCAGTCCGCAACGACTTTTTCTTTGATCAGGTGAAAGACCTGCTGCCTATTTCCAGCGATATGGGTAATCTGACGCTCCCCCGCTATCTCCAGCGCACCCCTGAACGGCTCGGCGGTATCAAGACCATCTACTACATCCCAGGGCAGCAGATGCCAGCACAGCAGCAAAGCTCGCTCTTTCGCGCCCGTGGTGTGCCAATTTTCCGTGCCGATGTGGTAGACGAGCAGTTTCTCAAAAAGTACGTTGAACGGCAGCATAACGTCAATTTGCGGCAGGTAGTCTCCGGGGTCGTGGAGATGATGAACTTTGCCGAGGGCGACCAGTGGCGAACGTTGGAGACCCGCTACAAGCAGATGGGCATACCAGCGCGTGGGGTACGTTTCCACCCACCCGACATGCCAGCGTTAGCGGTGCGCCGTTCTGACCACGACCAAGACCAGATGATAGGGCAGGTAATAGACGGCAGCCGGGGACTTGCGGACTTCATTGGACAGGTGGGCAAAGAAACCTCTGATGCCTATGAACTCTGCTTCAATGTAGACAACCCGCTCATCCAACGGCTCGCCCATTATCGCGGCAGTGCGGCGGTGCTTGAGGCATCGTTGCGGTCTATCCATAGCAGCGCGTTGTTGGCTGCCGGTGTGGAACTCACGCAGGAGCTAGGGCAGGCTGTCGCTCAGTCGGAGATGCACATTATTGAGATGCTGTTGGAGCAAGATACGCTGTTGCAAGGCAAGACCCCCGCAGCACGAACGAGCATCACCCCCGACCCACCCGCCAATACCATACCACAACGGCATACGAAAGGAGGAATTGCCCCTGCCCCACTGCTCCGCCGCCAATGCCGTTTGCCTCACCAACGACACAACAAGTAGCACATCCTGCGCCACAGCAACGACAACCAGACCGCAGCACTGCCCCGCCGCCTGCTGCCGCCGAAGATGTGCCCGACCCTTACCGCCGCCCCTTTCAGAGTACCCATCAGGAGCGATGGAAGCCAACGCATACCTATGCTGAACCTATGCGCCAGGAGGATCGTCCCTTCCGCGACCCGGAGTATAGCGGCAGTCGCAGGACGGCAAATGCTCCCGTATCCTCATCGGTATCTGGGGGGACATCTGGCGAAAGCAACACCGAAGGGGATGACCCGTTAGTAGTTCGTCTGATGAAGAAGTTTCTGGGGTAGGGAGATAACTAGTAGGTCGTTCAGGTTGGAGAGCCGTTGCATGGCATGCAACGGCTCTTTGTCTCCCCCCATCCTCGCCCAACGAGCCGCGAGGGTCAACGAGCGGAGGTATGGGGGCGGGGGGATGGGGCAGCCCTCCCGCGGTGGGACGCGAGGCAAGGGAAGGCGCGGGTCGCTTTACGCCGCATCTTCCCCATCGTCTAGCTCCAGGTCATCTCGCATCAAAACGTCTGTTGAGACATCCAAAACCTCAGCCAATTTCAATGTTACCTGGAGACTAGCAAGTTTTTTCCCTTGCTCAATTTTATTGAGATGTGTTCGTGAGATACCAATTTTTTCGGCAAGTTCCCCCTGGGTCATACCAAGCCGTTCCCGACATATCCGTATTTTTTCTGAAAATCGTTGAAGCATTGAAGAGCCATCCTCAATTGACAGAGGTCTTACTCTGTGTTACTGTGGTGCTGTGGTTTTAAGACACACCCCCTCTATGGCAATTCTTTGGGAGAACACAATAGAGAGGGCTATTTCACAGGGCTATTGCCCCAAACCCTATGATACCCGATTTTTCTATCTGTGGGTAATAGCCAGAAAGGAGTAGACGCTATGGGTATGCATACCCTAGAGGAACTGATGCGAAAGTGGAAGCGGGAGGAGGTGTCCCCGGAGCAGATGCTAGGACAACTGGTGCAGCACATAAGTGTGCTGTATGA
>CAZLKK010000150.1:0-8980 GCA_964559995.1 uncultured Chloroflexaceae bacterium | reverse complement strand
ACATTCCGAATCTCTGCGTCTCTGCGTCTCTGTCGGGAATCTCTTGCCCGGTATCTATGGGTATCTATGGGTATCTATGGTTCCATTCTGCCCGGAATCCCTGTGACCTACCCCTAAGAGGGCAGGGGGCGGCTCCCCCTCGCCCTGGAATGGGAGAGGGGACAGGGGACTTCATTGTCGCTACAACCTGCTAGTAACGGACATGCACTGGAGTGCCCATAGGGGTCCAATTGTAGAGCCACGCCGCCGAATCCTGCGGCAGGTTAATGCACCCGTGGCTCATACGCACCCCCGTGCCAAACTGGTTATGCCAGTAGGTGCCATGCAACGCCACCCCACCATAGATATACATGACGTGGGGGACATTCGGTACATGGTAATACTCGCCGCCCAAGTTGCCGCTCATGGTCTGTGATGGATATTTGGCATAAACAGAGAAGGTGCCAACCGGCGTATTGAAGCCATCCCGCCCGGTGGACACCGGCGCATTGAGGACCTGCACATCGCCTTCATACGCATATAGCCATTGGGTGCTCAAGTTGACAACAATGTACTTGCTGCCCCCTCTACCCGTTGACGCAACCGATGGGGGAATGGGGGTAGCAGTCGGGGGGGCAATAGTCGGCTCCAGGGTGGGCAGCGGGGTAGGGCTTGGTGTTGGGGGGGGCGTGATAGTAGGTACGACTTGCGCCTGCGCCACCGGGATAATCGGAAGGTCACCGGGCTTAGGGGGGGTCATGTCATAGCCCCGCAACAACGCTAAATCGCGTCCTAGCGAACTCATACGGACCTCGTACCCATCCTGCCCTGTTGGGTGACGCTCTAGGCGGGTGCGCTCAAAGTACTGCACCATGAGGAGGTTGTCATCTACATACTCCCACAATGGCTGACTGATAGGGTAGCCAAAGGATTGTAGCCCCTCATGCTGCTTCCAGAAACTGGTGAATGGCTCTTTTATCGTAAAGCCGTTGTCAAAGATCATTTCTCCCGGCGCAGGGATCAGCGCATCATCAGAGAAAAACGTATTCCCTGGTTTGGGCGCACGTAATGGCGGGGCTTCAAACGTGAAACTCAACCAGAGTTCGGCGGCATAGTCTGCCCCCACCCGTCCAGGTAATACGGGGGAACCCTCTAGCTCAGTATGGAGCTCCAAGCGTCCCCGCTCAAAGTACTGGACAAACAATCCATGCTCTTCCATTGGGCGAGTCACCGGTGCGCCTAGCAAAGTTTCGCCATTATGCTCGCGCCAATAGCTCAAAAAGCCATAGGTATCATCTACCCAATGCCCTGAAGGAAACATCAGGGCTTCCCTGCCCTGTGCCTGCACTGGGGGCATTGGTTGCCAACCTATCGCTAAAACGAGGATAAGACCAAAAACTACCCTTCCTACAGTACTACGTATCCATTTCATTTCTAGCTCCTCTTGTACATCTTCCATAATCTGTTATTTCCAAGAGAGTCATGCTGTGATGTCTGTGCATGTATCCTACCACAAAATTTCCAACCTGGTGTTATGGCAATGTCAAATCTGTGCCCATACCCCACCTCTCACCACGGGGAAAAGGGGTACAGCATGCTAAAGGTCTACAACCGGGCATGGGAGCGGGAGCAAAGGGGAGTGGGTCGTTGTGTTTGGCTCCCCCTTGCCCTGGCGCGTAGGAGCGGGAGCAAAGGGGAGCGCGAGGATTTCTCCTCGTGGTGAGTGAGGTTACTTTGCCTTGCCCTGGCTTGCCACCGCCTGCATTGCTTGCTCCACAGCCGATTGGTCGCCCAAGTAGTAGTGGGTAATAGGCTTGAGGTTTTCGTCTAGCTCATAGACCAGCGGCATCCCCGTGGGGATGTTGAGCTTGACGATTTCTTCTTCGGGAATGTTGTCCAGATATTTGACCAAAGCTCGCAGGCTATTGCCGTGCGCCGCAATGATGACCCGCTTACCCGACATAATTGTCGGGGCGATGGTGTCGTGCCAGTAGGGGACAAACCGATCAACCGTATCTTTCAAACATTCCGTGTAGGGAAGGTCTTTTTCCTCCAGGTCTTGGTAGCGGGGGTCGTTGCCTGGGAAGCGGGGATCGCTCTTCTCCAGTTTGTCTGGGGGGGTATCATAGCTGCGCCGCCAGATCAACACCTGTTCATCGCCAAACTTTGCAGCGGTCTCAGCCTTGTTTAGCCCTTGTAGTGCGCCATAATGTCGCTCATTGAGCCGCCACGAGCGATGTACGGGTATCCACATAAGGTCCATTTCATCAAGCGTAATCCAGAGCGTTCGGATAGCTCGCTTCAAGACTGAGGTGTACGCAATATCAAAGGTATACCCTTCTTGTTTGAGCAATTGCCCGGCTTGGTGGGCTTCTTTCACTCCCTGCTCGGAGAGGTCTACATCAGTCCATCCGGTAAACTTATTCTCTTTATTCCAGACACTTTCGCCGTGTCTGATCAAAACAACTTTCCACATAGGAAACCGCCCTTTCCTTTTTTTCTGCTTTTCTGCTTGTGTACACAGTACCTACTTGTGTATTGTGCAAGCAGTATAAACGACAATAGGGGAATCTTCAAACGGGAGTGATACCCGGTATGGGGCAGACGTTTTTCCCGTCTTTAGCCCCCTTCGGGCAGCCCCCATCCCCTACCCCCGCGTCCCACTACGGGGAACCGCCCCATGTGGTGTCTCCCCCTCGCCCTGGGATGGGAAAGGGGGCGGGGGGGGAACGGGTTGTTGCCTTACTCCATACGCAACACCAGTGGCAGGTAGATTTCCTCTACCGTCATACCCTCTGGCAAGAGCGCACTAGGCAACAGCAAAGGTGGCATAGTTTTGTCGCCTGGCTCCCCCTCACCCGACTCGCCAGAATCCCCTGACGCGGTGTACACAACGGATGCTGTCGCTGGGGCAGATATATTCCCTGCGTCATCTACAGCCCACACTTGGAGATATTTCTTGCCTGGTGTCGGCAACACCCGCCACGCATGCGAGGATAGCATCGTGTCGGTTATCCACTCCGAATGTTGTACCGGCACCCACTGAGCATTGCCATTGCTATACATATACTCTTGGAAGATAAGCCCGGCTATCCCTGTCCCATTTGCCAGCAGACTCCCCGATACCACATCGGTAGCCTGGACTTCCAGCATCACATCAGGCGAGGCAATCGTTGGTTCCTCATCGCCATTGATGGTAAAGGCTTGAATACGAGGGGCTTCATGGTCAAAAGCCGGGGGGAGTATCTGTATATCACGGCATAGACGGTTGTTGCTCTCGTTGTCTTCTGGCACAACTTCGTTTTTGTCTATCAATGCACACAACCGACTCTCGCCACTTATCGTTGTCGTCCATGCTATCTCCGATGTCTGCACCGTACCGGGCTGCGTTGGGAGATTGACGCTGGTAGCACCGATAACGTTATCTGCGCTCGTGCTCTCCCGATAGAACGTCACATCTACCGCATCATTAGCATTGGCTGTGCCTAGCCGATAGACGACTAGCCCCATCTGCATTGGTTGCTCCACCCGTGGAGTACGGGGTTCTGTCCAGAGTTGGTAGGCATAGCCGTAGAGGTCTACTTCGTCTGGACCAATCACCCGGAAGCCATCATTTACCGTATCGGAGGTCGTATCAGGATTGCCAACCGTCACAGGGTAGCTCCCCGCTGCAAGCGTGGGCGTAGCCGGTAGGGTGAGATGCAGTTGCTCTGGACTCATATACGTTACCGCATCAGACGGTATCTCCCATTCCCCCAAGCGCACCGTAGAGTCTGCCATGAAGTTTTTGCCGGTGAGGTAGAGTTGGCTTGCCCTATCTACCCGCCCCTGTTGGGGATGAATCCCGGTTATATCAGGGACGTTTGCCGTAATCGTAAAGCCATTGGCAAGCACCCCAATAGCCCCGTTGGGGTTTTGGACAACTACATCATAGCTACCCGGCGGCAGCATTGCTGGCACGGTAGCCTCTATGAGTGTTGGGTTTCTGTACACCACCGACTCAAGTTCAATACTTTGAGTCTTCTCTGCCGTAATCTGCTCCAACCACACCCGTGCGCCAGAGACAAACGATTCTCCAGAGAGAGTTAGTTTATCGTTGGCAGTATTGAGCAGCGTTTCTGGCTTGACAGCAGATAGTGTGGGGGTAGTTGTTGTGGGTGATTCCTGCTGGACAATATAGACCGGCGCTACCCACACTGGCACAACCACTCGCGTTTCCGTGCGTTCTACCGTTAGCGGTTCGCCATCACGAGTTTTCGCCTCAACAAAGGCTGATGCTGGTAGGGTAATATAGTCTGTCGTGCCATCTCGTGACCAAACTACATCGAGCGTTTTCCCATCTTGTCGGGTAAAGCGATAGGCTTCAAGCGCACTGCCGTAGGCATCCGTAGCGGCAGGATCATCTGCCGTTGCCATCTGCTGTACCAGAGTTTTGTAGGCAATGAACGAAGGTCGCGGGCTATAATCACTATTGAGCAAGCCAGAGGAGTTCCAGCCAGACTTATGCAGCGTATACCAGGAAAACATCTCGACATCTATAGCCAATGCCCGCACGATAACGCGGACGAGGTGGTCGGCTTGAGTTTGTTCAAACTCATCCGTTGGACTGCCGCCCCAATAGAGCAAGGCAGCTTCGTCAAGGAAAAGCGGCTTGTTGGTTACGTTATACTGGTCCATCAGCGAACGCAAGTATTTAGCTTTGCCCAGGGTCATCCCCCCCCACTGCGACCAGCGATAGTCGGTGAGGTCTACATCCTCCTTGCGTCCCTGCTCCCAGCTATACCAGGGGTAGGCGTGATAGCCTACAATGTCAAAGCTATCTGCCGCACCGGCTTTGAGTACCCCTTCAAAGAACTTCTCTGGCTTGCCGCGCCCTTGAATGTTGGTCTCGGCACGGTCTAGCAACAATCCGCCAATGACAATTTTTGCCTGCGGGTCTGCCTGCCGTATCACCGGGGCTATGACCTTGAGCATATTGCCATAGTGCTCACCGCCATAGTAGGGGTCTTCAATCTCTCCCCAACAGCCAAAAAGGTCTTGCAAATCTCTGGACATCAGCCGTGGGTCTACGTCTACCTCATTGCCTATTTCCCAATATTGCACATGGTAGGGAGCAACGCTATAGCGTTCGACAAGCTCACGAAGGTAGACACTATAGTCATCAAAGTAGTCTGTTTTGAGCGCAGCACAGGGGACAGTCACCTGATCACTGGTACCGGGGACGGTATAGGGCTTGACTGCCCAGTCCGGGAAATCATCCGCGATAACAAGCGGCGTAAGCCCTAGCTCCTGTGCGGTGATCAATTCTTGCTCAAAAACGCTGGCAGCATCCCAATTCCAATCCTCAACGGGAGTATCCTCGGTAGGCTGCAAGTCACGCCAACTGATGGTATTGAGCCGCACCCAAGAGCCGCCGAGTTCTTCGGCGCGTGTACGCACCTGCGAATTGTTCAAACGGTTAATGTTCGTCTCAAAGCCAAATATGGGAATACCCGTTGTGGATGCCTTGTGGGTAAGCTGTGTCGTTGGTGGGGCTGCCTGCAAAGGGACAATGCATTGAGTCCCTCCAATGAGCAACAGACACAACGCAGCCCACAATAGAAGCCTTTTGGCTAACCGCTGGTAAATCATAGGATACATTTTCGCTCCTCACCTGTACTGTCTACATCTATATAAAAAAGAAATCCATAATGGGGTAATTGTACCATACCGGCGGGAGGAAATGAGGTTGGTTTTTGGATAGTCAAAAGACAGGGGTATAGGCTTGCCTTATATCCCCTTTCCCCCCTCGCCCCTCGTCCCACCGAGGGGAGAAGGGGAACCGGGCAGGGGGACTGACATTGCATGCAACGTTTCTACAACCTGCCCTACCCTTGTAAGGCAGGGGGATGGGGGGGGATTCGAAGGGTACAAAAGATGGAAAAAATGTCTGGCACACCCATCTGTTAGACACACATCTCTCTGAATGGTATAATTTGACTTACTTACTAAGTATAGCCCGTAAAGCTCACCAACTTTCGTGGTGTGATACAAAGGCTTCCCTCGCTTCGTTCGCTTTAGAGGGAATTGCGTAAGGACGCTTCATCTGATAGAATCTCGTAGGCGGGGGCACCGCCTTCAGACGCAAACGGTTTCTTTCATTCATTGGAGACCGTTGTCTGAGAAAACCAATCCTTGAGGATTGGGAGCTGACACGCTACCAAATGTATAGGAGCGTCTTTTTTGAAAAACGGTTTATCCCTAACATCTTGGGGTAACATCAAACTATCTATCTTATGTTGTACTGTTTTAGGGAACTGTCCAGAACCCAAGCCTGAAGAGGCAGGGCACAATACCCTGGGGTGCGGAGTGCCAATCCCAGGCTCTATCGCTGGCGATTACACCGGCAGATGGTCTCTGCCCGTGCTGGCAGCACGACAAGCCTGCCTATCCTTGTCGAGGGACACAGTATCGCCGCAAGGCGCGGGGTTTGCTGGTTTCTCCTGTCGTAAGACCAAAAAACCACCCCCATGCTGCATTGGGCAGATGGGGACAAGTAGGGCTTTGGCAGTGGGCTAAAGCCGCTAAAGCGTGGCACTTCTCATCCCACCGCTCAAGCGGGGGGGTTTCTGTGCCTGAAGGCAAGCATCTATGAGCACTTTCCTGGCGCAGGCATCCTGATAGTATGGAGTTGTAAACGAGTGACTCAAGAGCACATCTGCATACCTATGGTCAAAACCTCTTTTGATACAAATTTTGATACACCATCGTTCTTACCATCCTGTCACCAGAACCAGAAGAAGACAATGGCAAAAAAGCACCTCGCTTTCCCCCCATCGCTCACTGTTGACATCCAGCGAGTGGACGCTGCAATGCTGCAATGCGTCAAATCCCACGCTATCCTTATCAACGTAGCGGGGCATCATGTGCTGCGTTCCGGTGGCAAACGGTTACGGGCAGCATTAGCCCTATTAGCCGCACAGCTTGGGGAATATGACTTTGATGTTGTAGTCCATTCTGCTACCGCTGTGGAGCTTATCCACGTTGCCTCGCTTGTCCATGATGATCTGGTAGACGAAGCAGAACGTCGCCGTGGCACTGTGGCGGTGCATGCCCAGTGGGACCACGGCGTGGCGTTGATGGTGGGGGACTACTTTTTTGCGCTGGCATCCAGAGAAATGGCTCTCGCCCCAGACCCGCGTATTATTACCTACTTTTCCGATGCGGTGATGGCTATTTGCGAGGGGGAACTTTCCCCCGTTACCCAAGTGACCCCCCTAGACACTGCTCTGCAGCAGTATTACTATAAAATTGGCTGTAAGACCGCTTCGCTTTTTGAGGCTACCTGCAAAGCAGGCATGGCAAGTGGCAAGGGGACACAAGAGCAGATAGATGCTCTTGGACGGTTTGGATATGACTTGGGATTGGCGTTTCAGATTATAGATGATATTTTGGATTTCACCGGTGATGAAGAATTGCTAGGGAAGCCATCAGGCAGCGACCTGCGCCAGGGAATCATCACGCTGCCGCTGATCTATGCTGTTGAAGCAACTGGGAGCGATACCCTCATCAATGCGATTGATACGGATGATACAGAAATCCTCACTTGGGCTATTGATGAAGTTCGACAGCTAGGGGTGGCACGGGCGTGTGAAGAAGCCCACCAACTGATCAATCGTGGGCTTGCTAATCTTGCAGCATTTCCCGATAGCCCTGCGCTCCAGACGCTGCATGATATTGCTAGATTTATCCTTGAGCGTGAACGCTAATGCTCCCGGAGAATAACCAGAGCTACATCGCCGCTCCCCCCTGCCCCCGCTCCCAGAGGGCGAGGGGGAGCCGTCCGTTTTCCCTTCTCCCGCTTGTGGGGGAAGGGCAAGGGATGGGAGCAAATTGGACGTTGCTATACCCTCCCCTATCATCCTATCCTCCCGTCTATTGTAACCCTACAAGATATTTGCTATACTATGCCTGATACTGTCCTTTCTTCAATGGTTAGGAAGGACAAGAAAACGGTTGATAATAAAGTATAAGGAGGCTTGATCAATGCGAAAGGTTATTGGTATTATTGCTGCTCTCACAGCAGTGATGGCACTCTTTAGTGCCACAGTTTTAGCGGTACCCGATATAGCCGATAGTGCTTTCCAGCGGGTATGGGAACGACAAGACTTGCTCATTGAGCAGGAGCAGGAACAGACCCGATCCTGGACCTGGGGTCCAACGGTCAGCGCAGCAGTTGAAGAGGAACTCAAACAATCGCCCGGCGGCAAGCGACGAGTCCAATACTTTGAAAAGAGCCGTATGGAGATCAATGATCCAACGGCAGACCCTATGTCCGAATGGTATGTGACCAATGGGTTGTTGCCGATTGAGATGATGACGGGCAAAATTCAGACCGGTAACGATTTTCAGACAGAGTATCGCATGCACGGGCAGGCTCGCATTTCCGTCATTGGCGATCCGGATAATTTCCCCGCCTACGCCGATTTGCTCCCGCTGTTTCAAAGTCCCGGTTCGGTTGATGCCACCAAGTTGGGACAACCGGTAACAACAATGCTCAATTCGGATGGCAGCAGCTCTGAGTATACCGACTTCACCAGTGATGCTATGACCACGCTTGTACAAGGGCAGAATGGGCATGGGATTGTGCGAGCATTTAACGACTTTATGCATCAGGAGGGGTTTGTCTATGAAAATGGACAAATTGTCCGTGCCGAAGTGTTCAACCCTGTGTTTGTCTTTGGGTATCCTGTCACAGAGCCATATTGGGTGATGGCAAAAGTGGGGGGAACAGAGATGCCTATTCTCTTCCAGGTATTTGAGCGACGTGTGCTAACCTACAACCCGGCAAACGATCTCGCCTTCCGTGTCGAGATGGGCAACGTGGGGATGCACTACTACCAGTGGCGATATGGTGATACCCAACCTGACCCTGCTCCAGAGCCAGAGCCAGAACCTGAGCCAGAGCCTGAGCCAGAACCTGAGCCAGAACCTGAGCCAGAACCTGAGCCAGAACCTGAGC
>CAZLKK010000149.1:8447-9042 GCA_964559995.1 uncultured Chloroflexaceae bacterium | reverse complement strand
CCAGCGCCCGGAACGTTTCGGCGGTGGGGGTGGGGCAGGCGGGGCAGGTTCGTCTGGGGCAGGCGGGGCAGGTTGGTCTGGTGTTGTAGGCTCGTTAGGGAGCGTATCCTCAACAGCAGCAGCTTGTCCTTTTCCATTTGGTGCCGCTTGTGGCACATGCACCAAGCCATGCCGCACAGCATAGACTGTCGCCTCGGTGCGCGATTCAACCCCTATCTTACTGTAGATATTGCGAAGGTGGACCTTGACGGTGTGGACACTAATATGCAGCTGTTGGGCTATCTGTTGATTGGTAGCACCACTGGCAACAATTTGTAGTATCTCGCGTTCACGTTCACTAATTTGAGACAGTTCTTCTTCTGTCATGAGTTCTGTTTGGTGATAGCTTTCTTATCGCTTCTTATCGCATGCTAGGCAATAGAAATGGACTATCGCTGTCTACTACTTGCGTGATCATCATATCATGACTGTTGATTAACCGCAAGAATAACTACCCCATCATACGCATAGATGGTCGTGTAACGGGGGTTATCAGCAAAGAGCGTAGCCGTCAACGGTCCGCGCCCTTCACGTAGGTAGATATGCGTGATCCGCT
>CAZLKK010000149.1:3602-8437 GCA_964559995.1 uncultured Chloroflexaceae bacterium | reverse complement strand
GCGTTCAAGGAGGAGTTGCTCGCGCTCAATAAGCTGATGTAATGCCCTTTCCTGCTCCTCCCCCGCTTGAAACCTGCTCACCTGACGGCTTACCGCTTGTATGTGCTGCACGTAGTCTGGCGAACCATGAACAAACATAGATGGGGGGGTGCTGGTCCAGTGTCCCAACAGCGGCATGAGCCAATAACCGCCGTCTGTTCCCCGGTCTGCATTAGGGAACCAACCTGCTGCATTGATGAGGAAGCGCGAGTCAGGTGGCACCAGCTCGGGGTGGTCTGCTAACCATTCAATAGCCAGCGTGTCAGCAGAGGTGGTGATGATCGTCACTTTGTTAATGACATTGCGAATGTTCCATGTCCCCCACACCGCCCACGCGACCAGTGCCAACGCATAGGACGAGCGCAGCATAATGCGCCATACCCGATGGTTGCGGCGAGCTATCCATTGCAATAGTAACACGCTCCCCCCGCCAACAAGCATGCTGATAGGCGCAAACAGGCTAAAGGTCATGATGTCATTGGTGAAAAGCCAAGTATAGGGGACGTTGAGCGTCCAGGGGTTGAGTAGGAGCAGCAGGATACCCCCGATAATACCGGCAATGCGTAGCGGTTGCCATGCCCAGAGCAGGGTAAATATCCCGACTATGGGCAGGATATAGCTCAAGGTCCAGGGGTTTGCCAGCACTGCCATAATGAACAGCCACCCAAAGACCAACAGACTCACCCGTGAGCGGTGCCAAAATGCCCACAACAACCCAAGCAATGCCAGCGCAATGAGCAAGCGGTTTTCCCCCGCCCACAAAAACCCTTCACTAAGTTTCACATAGTCATCACCGTTCATCAACGTTTGCGAGCTATCCCGATCTATCGCAGGGAGCAAGATGCGTTGCATGATGACCCAGAGCCACGGGAGCGACAACAGCAAGGAGAGCACCGCCGCCGCCAACAGTGAGCGTAGATGGAACCAGTGTGTGCGCCAGGATGACTCCATATGCATAACTATCCAGGTGATGGTGATAGCGGCGAGCAAACAGAGCGTCAGCACAAGCACGAGCGTATGCACCAGACAGAGCCCCGCCAGCATAAGCGTACAAGCAACGAGCCAACTACGGGAACGAGTATGCAGCAGGGCATGCCAGCTTATCGCCAGCGGCGGCAGGATGAGCATACCGGTGAGGTGGGTATAGCGTCCCCAACTGACGTAGTAGGCAGGCATGATGGAGATACATCCCACGACAATGGCTGCTACAATGCCAGCATGGGAACTGCGCCAAAAGTAGGCGGCTAATGCTGCACAGGTCAGCACATGCAGCGCGTTGAGTATCTGTCCCTGCCAAAGCATCACATCTGGCATAGGCACATGGGAAAGCTGGATAGTCGCGGCAGTCAAGACGTGGTAGCCCCAATGGTAGGGCAGGTTGTCTACGGGCAGGTAGGGGCGCAGCGAGTAGGGGGCTTGTCCCGTATCCAAGACAACCCGTATCATAAGCGAATGGTGTATTGGGTCTACCCACGCTGGCAGCACAAGCTCACGTATCTGGTGAAAGCGATTCCAGAGGGTGAGGGCAAAAACCCCTAGCAACAACACCCACGCGCCCAAAAATCCGGGCATATTCTTACCACGGAGAGAGGTAGGTAGTCCTTCTTGTGGAATCTCTGCGTCTCTGCGTCTCTGCGTCTCTGCGTTTTTGTCGGGAATCTCTTGCCCGGACTCCGTTGCTCCTTCCCCTACCACGGTGGGAAGGGGCATTGGCGGCTCCCCCTCGCCCTGTATGGGAGCGGGGGTAGCGGGAGCGGGTGTTCCGTCCTCTTCGCCCTGTATTATGGGGGTACATGGGTCGGGGCTATGCCACAAGAACCACAACACCCCCCCCCCAACGGTTAGCGCAACCAGTGTCAGTGTTAGGGTTGTCAAGGTAAGGTTTAGGATGGTTCCCCAAGAGTAGAGTAGGGCTATGCTGCTGATACTTAGTCCAAGCCAAATTGCAGCACGAATAAATGGGACGGGGGGAAGGTCTAGGGGGAAGTATTGCTCAATGATGTAGCCGGAACCGAAGAGCAACAAAGGTACCACGACCAAGAGCCGCCCGATTGGTCCCGCGACCCAGGCAACAATGGCGCAGCACAGCAGAACAATAGCGGTCTTCTGTAAAAAGGTAAGGTTGCCAGCAAAACCTGTATTCAAGCCTACATCATCTCTTCTAGCTCTTTCTCCCATGCCTCAATAATAGCATAGTTTATGGAGACTCGATTCAGGAAAGAATCACGGACAGCAGGATCGCTAATACGAACGGCACGGTCTTGGATGCCCTGATATGCCCAGGCAAGCGCAGCCCCCGCCCGCTGTTCATCCCCAAGCAATTTCCACGTTTGATACATAGCCATATACCCCTCGCGCAGTTCATCCTCATCCTCGCCTGAAGGCGGGTGCTTGCCCCAGATAGCCCACACCTCTTCAAGCAGGTTATGAGCATCATCCAGCTTGTCTTGTATGGCTAGGGCATAGGCACGGCGGCAACGGGTTGCCCGAAAGAACTGCATCTCGCCAATCTCTTCACGGATAGTCTCTGCCTGCTGCCAGTGTTCTGCTGCTACTGCTGCCCGTTCTTGGATGTCTTGGCTGCCCCATTCCCATTCCCACTCGCCCAGGTGGTGCAGCGCGTAGGCTTCAAGCCGTTTTAGCCCTAGTTCGCGTGCCAACTTGTGGGCAGCACGGTGATGCTGCTTTGCCATGAGCGGCAGCGGCTCGATGGCATCGATGGTAGGTTGGGTTGATGATCGCCGTTGGGAGGCTATCCGAGAAACCCGTGATGCCATTGTTGTTAGCGTTTCTTTAAGGTCTTGGTCATGATCATGGTCATGATTATGGTCATGGTCGGTTGGCTGGTCGGGGGCTTGCTTGCGGTGCTGATAGGAGGCGAGTTCACGGCTGGCATTGCCCCATTTGGCAAGGCTGTAGGCTTCTATCTGGCGGTTGCCAAGCGTTCGCGCAATGTCCTTTGCCTCGGTAGCATACCGCTGTGCCGACTCAAAGTCGCCGAGGGCGGTAGCTATATCGCTCATGTCAATGAGCAAGGTTGCCTCACCATACTGGTTGCCAAGCTCACGCCAAATCGTCAATGCCTCATCCTGGTAAGAACGGGCGATGTTGAGGTCGCCAAGCGATTGGTAGGCATTGCCAATATTGAGCAGGGTAAAGGCTTCGCCGCTGCGATCCCCGATGCTCTTTCGCAGCGCGAGCACTTCTTGCAGCACCTCTAGGGCTTCGCGGGGTTTGCTCAGTTTGTTATGCAGAGCACCAATATGGTAGAGGCTAGTTGCCTCTCCCCATCGGTCTTCAATAGCCCGGCGTATCTCTAGGGCTTGCTGGTGGTATTGTTTGGATTGGGTGTAGTCGCCAAGTTCGCCATAGGCAATGCCAAGCAGGTTTAAGCTGCGGGCTTCGCCTGCCTTGTCGCCCACCTCACGGCAATACTCCATTGCCTGTAGCCCCCACCAAAGGGCTTGGTAGTAGTCGGCGCGTAGCTCAGAATTGCGTGCCAGCAGGTTCATACTCTCGCCAAGCAGCGCGTGGTCTTTGATCTTCTTGCCATACTTGATAGCCTGACGAATAGCTTTGTCGGCAGATGCATAGTCGTCAATCGTCTGGTAGTAGCGTCCCCGATGAATAGCTGTTAGGGCATGGTGACGGGGGGATTCTAGCTTCTCTGCAATGGTTCTGAGTTCTTCTAGGTCTTGCTCGAGCTCTGTCGTATTGCTGCTATGCTCATACACTTCTGCCCGCGAGCTGATCAGCGAAAAGAGTCGTTTAAGCTGATCTTCTTCGTCAAAAAGTCCTGGACGCTTTTTGAGCAGGTCTATCGCTTCTGATAGGTAGGAGAGGGCTTCTACCGTGGCGTAGTTTGCCGCAGCAAGCTGCCCCGCCCGCTCGGTAAAGTAGAGAAAGCGGTGCCATTCATCCGTGTGGCGATAGTGCTCGGCGAGGAGGGGAACGTAGGGATCGAGGTTTGATGCATACTCGCGTTCGTACCACTCCGCAACGGCGAGGTGCAAGCTCTGCCGCTGCGTCAGCAGCAGGCTGTTGTAGGCAACATCTTGGGTAAGCGCACTTTTGAACTGGTAGCGTACCTCTGGCTCATACGATTCTAGGGGGGTGATATTTTGCTCGGCGAGAATGTTGAGATGGTCACGCAGGTTAGCGACCTCTTCCCGCATAGGGTAGATGCCCTCAAGCACCCGCTCTGGGAAGATACGTCCCACCACCGAGGCAACCTTACACGTTAGCTGAGTACTCGGGTGTAGGCGGTCTAGGTGGGCTTGGATGATGCCCTTGAGCGTAGAAGGGATGGCAGTTAGCCCGTACTCGCCTTTGAGCAACCATACCCCATCGGAGTCAAAAACGAGGGCTGATTGCTCATGCAGCATCCGCACGGTCTCCTCGACAAAGAAGGGGTTGCCCTGGCTCCGCTCTACAATCCAGTTGACCACGTTTTCTGCCACAGGCTGTCCGTCTAGTGAGGCAACGGTTAGGCTTTCTACCGCAGTTTTGTCCATTGGGTTGAGATGCAGCGGGTAGTGTTGTCCCAGGCGGGTGAGGGCATCGAGGATAGCTCGCTTTTCTGGTCGCCAGGTAATATCATCGTTGTTTTCCGGTGGGCGATAGCTCAATATCAGCATAATAGGCTGTAGGGCAATGATACGGGCTACGTCTAGGGCAAGTTCCCAGGAGAGCATATCTGCCCAGTGCATATCGTCAAGCAGCACAATGAGCGGACTTTTCTTTGCCCATTCTTGCAACAACTGGACAATCAGGAAGGTGAGGCTATCACGGCGTTG
>CAZLKK010000149.1:0-3592 GCA_964559995.1 uncultured Chloroflexaceae bacterium | reverse complement strand
GTATTCGCGCACAAATTATTTGTCGCCAAAACGAATGTTTTGTGTGGAGTCGTGGTGAAGAATTAGTGACGCATCAATTTCCAGAATTTAAGAGATTTGCTGAAATTTTACCAGATGGTACTGTTTTAGATGGTGAAATTCTAGCCTTTCCAAACCAAAGTATTGGATGAGCACTTCACGCCAGACGATGTAGGGGGTCTGCTGCCCGATGCTGTTGGTTGTGCCCATCAGGGTTAAGGTGGCAGTTTCCCGTTGCTTTTCCTGTGCCATAAATTCATAGAGCATACGGGTTTTGCCCATGCCCCCTTCGCCAATGAGTGATACTACCGCCCCAAAGCCATTGACCACCTTGTCGAGATAGCTCATAAGCGTAGCAAGTTCACAATCGCGCCCGACCATTGGGCGTTCATCACCAAACTGTGTTATGGAGCGCAAGCCAGAGAAGCGATAGACGCGCACTGGCTTTGCCTTGCCCCTAATGAGCATCGGGGGGAGGGCTTCCAAACTCCAATGGCGGCGCACTTCATTGTAAGTCGGTTGGTCGCAGAAGGTGTCGCCAATATTGGCAGCTTGCATGAGCCGAGAGGCAAGATTGACGGCATCCCCCATCACGGTATACTCACACTGTGAAGGGCTGCCAACGGGACCAGCAAATACGGTGTCGGTGGTGATACCAATGGCTAGACGCAGGTTGAGGTTTTGCGCTTCTTGGATGTCATCGCCATAGTTCGTTGGGTGCGAAGTAGGTTGCGTAGCACTGCTCCATATTTGGTGCATCTCTTGGGCGCAGGCGAGTGCTCGCACGGGGTCATCCTCGTGGGCTAGTGGGGGTGCGCCAAAGAGGATAAGCAGCACTGTTCCCTTGTCGTCTACGGCTATCTTGTTGAGGCTGCCTTCGTAGCGATAGATGACTTTCTGGGTGGTAGAGAGCAAAGTTTGGAGTTGGTTGCGTATAGTCTCATCGTCATCGTCGTAGTCTAGCCCCCCTATGCCCACAAACATGACAGTCATACGGCGGAGCTCTGCCAGCCATGCCTGCTCACGGGTAAGCATACGGCGGGAGATAGCAGCGGGGACATAGTGGCGCAGGAGTTGCTCTACCTTTTCGAGCCGTTCGTTGGGGATAGTGTCCCATTCAAGGAACATTGGCAATGAGCGATAGGGGCGGGCATAGGGACTATCGTTGAGCGAAAGCAACACACTAGAGTCTTGGTCATCACTCATCACCGGCACACAACCGTTGTACTCGTTGCTGGTGAGGGACAGCAGTGCGCCGGCTTGCGGCGAGAGCATGACCATGCCGGGGCGGGCGTGTTTCTCTGCAAAGGATGCCTGCTCTATGGCATCCCCCGCCACGAGGTACTCCCACCGTTCAAACACGCCGCCAATATGGGCTGCAACCACGTTGCTTGCCCCAATACCAATTTTGAGCGCGAGCGAGGCTTCGCCAACGCTTGTGGTGATGTGCTGAAAGTCTATCATGGCAATCTGCATGTCTATAGCCGCGTACATGGCATACAGCATGGCAGAGGTGAGGGTGTGGTCGGGTAGGTCGTCTACCCGAAAGATAGCGGTAATGGCATCACCACTTAACCGCACGACCTGCCCACGATAGCTCTCGATGTGGGTAATCATACGGGTGAAGTACAGGTTGAGCAGCGAAGTCAGTTCCTCTGCGCCGGTAGAACTTTGCCGGCTGAGGGTCTCTGTCAATGCGGTAAAGCCGCTAACGTCTGCAAACAGGATAGCCGCATCCATGCGCTCGGCATGGGCATGCATGTGCGCCGCGATATTTTCGCCATTTTGCGCCCGGGTGTACATGGTGAGTACTACGGGGGTGGGGGCAAAGGCGGCTAGGGTTGTAACGCGATCTCTCAGCACTCTTCGATAACCTTTTTCTCAGGGTGCAGCGCAGCTCATACAATAGGTGTGCCTCATATAGTATAGCACTAGTGATGCCTTTTCGGGAAATATTGTCAAGCGAGGGGGATTTGGGGGAGGGGTGGTATATAGGGTATAATCGTAGTTGAGAGGAGATATACTGGGGGAAAGTATGGCTGAACTGACAACAAGATTTGCAGAGTACAAGGTAAGTGGGAATACAGGGTTTGCCCGTTACGATTCAGATAGGGGCGGTGCTCAAGAGGATGACCGAACAGGTGGGTATCACAATTGTGCTCACGAGATCATCAGTTATGCAGAAGAGCATCACTTACCAACAAAAGTTATCTTTCTCAATGATGGACCTGGTTTGCTACTTGGTTCTATGTGGGATGATTATGCCAGTCTTGAAGATTATGGAAAAGGACGGGTTATGGTTGTAACGTTGCGAATGGTACCTATGCGTATCACTGCTACCTGGCTTCTTTCCCACTGAGGTATCCAAATGGCTACGGGAATAAAACATAGGGTTGCTGCTGATGCTCACCACGTACAGCCTGCTGAGATTACCCTTGCCTATGAGGGCAAATCGCCTGAAAAGGCTGTCTTGGCGACAGAACCAGCGTCCATTTCGCTGCATTGGTCAGGTGGCGACACCAACCGCTTGTACTATGGCGATAACCTACCTATTCTTGCCCACCTACTGACTGACCAAGCCATATGGGGGAAGGTCAAACTCATCTACCTAGACCCTCCCTTTGCGACCAACAGTATTTTCCAATCTAGGAATCTAGCGAATGCTTACCATGATCTGCTCGTTGGTGCGCCTTACATTGAGTTCCTACGGCAGCGATTGATCCTGTTGCGTGAATTGCTTGCTGAAGATGGCTCTATCTATGTTCACCTTGATACCAATATGGCGTTTCCTATCAAGGTAATTATGGATGAATTGTTTGGGCAACAAAATTTCAGGAATTGGATAACGCGCCGAAAGTGTAGCCACAAGAACTACACCCGAAAAAGCTATGGCAATATTGCAGACTATATCCTGTTTTATACCAAGTCAGCAACCTATACGTGGAATCGTTCTCTGGAAGCATGGACAGATGAACGGGCTAAAAAAGAGTATCCGTGTGTTGAAGAGGAGACAGGACGGAGGTATAAGAAGGTGCCTATCCATGCGCCAGGGACGAGAAATGGTGCCACAGGCAAACCGTGGCGGGGCAAATTGCCGCCTCCTGGCAAGCATTGGCAGTATTCCCCTGAACAACTAGAAATAATGGATGCACGAGGAGAAATCTACTGGTCGCCTACGGGAAACCCCCGCAGGAAGATATACCTAGACCAAAGCAAAGGGGTCGCAGTGCAGGACATCTGGCTTGATTTTCGGGATACACGCAATCAAAATGTCCATACCACTGGCTATCCTACGGAAAAAAACACCGATATGATGGCGAGGATTATCGCTGCCTCTTCAAACCCCAATGACCTCGTGCTTGATAGCTTCTCTGGCTCTGGGACTACCCTAGCGATGGCTTCTCAGTTAGACCGTAGGTGGGTGGGGATTGACCAGAGCAGCGAAGCAATACACGCGACCCTCAAACGATTCTCCCAGGGAGCAGAACCTATGGGCGATTTTGTCCAGTCTGCCCCAAAGCAACAACAACGTTCCTTCTTTCAACCCATCAGTGATTTTTCCCTGTATACAGAG
>CAZLKK010000148.1:0-9108 GCA_964559995.1 uncultured Chloroflexaceae bacterium | reverse complement strand
AACGGCTCTCCACGTTTTGCGCTTTGCGCTTTGCGCTTCAAAGACCCGCTCCCCCAGCCCCCCCATTCCCATCCCAGGGCGAGGGGAAGGGGATGGGGGGCAGATCATGACCCTTTGCGGTGGTGTTTGCAATAGGTCTGGGCAAACATCCTGTCCCACAACCGCAACGGCTCCCCACACACCTCACAACATCCCATCACTCGCCATACCTTGCGTTGCCATTTGTTGCGCTCATCCATCAACCGCTGATGATCGCGCCGTATCTCCTCGACCATCTCTTGTTTGTGCTGCTGGTGACGGGCAATATCTGGCTGTTGGTGTTGCTGCTCTCGACAGGCTATCTCCTGCTCATCCTGTGAACTATCCCAGGTCTGCTCCAACAGATACCACGTTTCCGGTGATACCCCAAGCCCCCAAATCAACACGAGGCAATCATCCCCTCCCGATGCCAGCATCCGTCCATCGGGGCTAAACGCAACAGTGCGTACCCCTGCCGTATGCCCCATCAAGCGGCGCACCTCGTTTCCACTGGCAAGTTCAAGGAGACGTACTGAGCTATCGGCATTGCCAATGGCGAGGAGTTGCCCATCGGGGCTAAAGCAAAGGCTATGAATAGCCGTTTCCATATGCTGCTGCCACAACTCTAGCCCATTGATCATATTCCACTGCCGCAGCGTACCATCATCTCCGCCTGACGCAAGGACGCGCCCATCGGGGCTAAAGGCAATCCCATGTACCTGGCTTGTGTGTCCTTGAAGTTGGTAGAGTTTGTTCCAGGAAGACTCGTGAAATTGCCAAACGACAAGCGTAGCATTATGTTCGCTCCAAGCAAAGAACTTGCCATCTTTGCTAAACGTCACACTCAACACCGGCGAGGTCGTATCATCCTTGAGGTGCAAATGTTGGTTGCCTGTGGCAACATCCCACAGGTAGACGGAGTGGTCATGACCAGCGGTAGCCAGCATCCGCCCATCGGGACTAAAGTCTAGGCAGGAGACTGCTCCCGTATGCTGCGCTATATGTGTGAGCAACTCCCCCGTAGCAGCACGCCAAAGACAGATGATACCATCTTCTGTACTAGAGGCGAGGGTCTCCCCATCTGGACTAAACGCCAACGACAATACGGCTCCCGTGTGACCAATAAACTGCTGGTGTTCTTGGGGGTTGGCAATAGTCCAACAGGCAATGCCCCCCGCATTATCGCCAACAGCGAGCGTGGAACCATCTTGGCTAAAACTCAATGACCGAATAGGTTTTTTGGTTTGTTGTTGGACAAAACCCTGTATATACATTCCCGTCTCGTTTCGCTAGATTGTCCCTGGCTATTCATCACCGGCAATGGCACTCATACTGGTTTTCTTGTGCTTGGGGCAGCGAGTCTTAGCCTGCATACGCTGCCAGAGCGCAAGCGGCTCACCGCAGATTTCACAACACCCCATAACCCGCCAGACTTTTTGTTGTTGGGCTTGCTTTTCGGCTTTTTCCTGGGCTTCACGGTCTAGGCGTATCCGTTCTTCATGCTTCTGCTGTTCATAGGCTTGTCGTTCTTGCTCTTCAATCTGAGCAGCTTCTTTCCAAGCCTGGGCAATCGGTTGCCATGCTGTTTCAGGAACATCGATGTTCCAAAGGCGCACCGTGCGGTCAAAACTAGCAGAGACGAGCAACCGTCCATCGGGGCTAAAATCCACACTCTGCCCAAAATCTTTGTGTCCCGTAAGGCAGGCTTCTTCAGTGGCTTGCTCCACATTCCAGAGGCGCACCGTCATATCATTGCCCGTAGACGCTAAGTAGGTGCTATCGGGGCTAAAGGCAATACTCATCACAAAATCCGTATGCCCTTGCAAGGTGGATCGTTCTGTCCAGTCTGGGACATTCCAGAACTTAATTGTCGTATCATAGCTACCCGTGGCGAGGGTCTGCCCATCGGGGCTAAAGGCGACATATTGCACATAGCCAGTGTGTCCCTCAATACGACACAGTTCTGTGCCATCTTGGGCATCCCATATACGGGCAGTATCATCATACATCCCAGAGGCAATGTAGCGACCATCGGGGCTATAGGCAACACAAGCCACCAGGTTGGCATGTTCGCCGCGGGTTGCCCATATGGGCAATGCTTGAGCTACATCCCAGAGCCGCACCGTGTTGTCGGTGCTACCAGAGGCAATTTTTGTCCCATCGGGGCTAAAGGCAATACTATTGACGGAATGGGTATGTCCCACCAAGCGGTTGATGGCTTCGCCAGTTTCCACATCCCAAAGCTGAATAGAGGCATCATCATTCTTCGAGGCGATAATGCGCCCATCGGGACTGACTGCCATGCTTGCCACAATGTTCGTATGCCCTTTCAACCGGTGGAGAACCCGCCCAGTTGTGGCGTTCCATACCAATACGGCATCCCATATGCCAGCGGCTATGAGGTTGTTTTGGGGTACCCATTTGACGATACGCACCCGTGACCCATCTGTACTCTTTGCTATCACACCCTGTATGTTGACCGGCACCTGAACTACTCCTTCCTGCACATTGCTTTTGCTGGTTGTCTCTATTGCTTTTGCAAGGTCTAAAATTTGTTGTCCTATACTAGCATATTCATCACCGAGGTGCAATATGGGTATGATAGCAGGACACCCAAAAGGGGATGAGGCACTGCCCCATCCCCTTTTGTTGCGGTTGTTGTATAGCGTAGTAGCGTAAGATACGCGAACGTGGCTCCTAGTGTGCAGAAGCGGAACCTGCGCCACGCGGGACACGCACCGACTCGACCAGTTCCTGGATTTCTGGGGGTGGTGGTGGGGTAACGCGAGAAACGATAATCGCCACTGCAAAGTTGAGGATAGCCCCCAACGTTCCGATACCCTCAGCACTAACCCCAAAGAACCATTTAGGCATACCAAGCCACTTTTCCCCAACAATGTAGGCACTTGTAAAGACGATACCGACAATCATACCTGCGATAGCTCCGGCGCTGTTGGTGCGCTTGTCGAAGATACCCAAAATGATAATGGGGAAGAAACTCGATGCTGCCAAACCAAAGGCAAATGCCACCACCTGCGCCACAAATGCGGGTGGGAAGATGCCGAGCAAACCAGCAATCACGACTGCCACAAAGATAACCCCACGACCTACCAAGAGACGCTCTTTTTCAGAAGCGTTGGGATTAACCAAGCGATAGTAGAGATCGTGCGACACAGAACTGGAAATAACCAGCAGTAGACCAGAAGCGGTGGAAAGTGCTGCCGCTAGACCACCTGCTGCTACCAACGCGATAATGGGAGCGGGCAGGTTGGCAACCTCTGGAGTAGACAGCACGATGATGTCCCGATCAATGTAGACTTCATTCTTGTCTGCTTCCTCAAGACTCCCGGTTGGCATATCCTGAGCAACTTCATCTGTAGATGGTTTCCCTCCGGTAAAAGCATTCCCTACATCAAAGTTAATCATGCCATCACCGTTTTTGTCATCGGTAAACTTGAGCAGACCGGGTTTTTCCCACTTGCCAACCCATTCCATCCCTTCACCTTGAACTTCAAGCATACCGGTTTCTGCATTGCGGCTTACGGAGCCACGGTCCAAGTTGTGGATGCTGTCCAACAGGTTGTACTTGGCGATAACGGCAATAGCTGGAGCAGTGGTGTAGAGCAGCGCAATGAAGACCAACGCCCACCCCGCAGAGTAGCGAGCAGCCCGCACGTTTGACACGGTGTAGAAACGCACAATAACGTGTGGCAACCCAGCAGTACCTACCATAAGCGCAATGGTAATAAAGAGCACGTCTATCATCGGCTTCCCAACAAAGGGCGCGATGTACTCCTTCATACCCAAGCTCGTTTGGAGATCATTCAAGCGGGGAGCTAGGTCAGCAAAGCTGAACGCTAATTGAGGAACAGGCATACCGGTAATTTGCATAGACAACGCGATAGCCGGGATCATATAGGCAAAGATGAGCACAAAGTACTGGGCGACCTGCGTCCAGGTAATGCCTTTCATACCACCGATAACAGCAAAGAACGCCACAATTGCCATACCGATAGTGACCCCAACCGGGATAGATACGCCCAAGTAGCGGCTAAAGACGATACCCACCCCACGCATCTGACCAGCAACGTAGGTAAAGGAAACAAACACAGCACAGACCGCGGCAACTGCACGCGCCGTACTGGAGTAGTAGCGGTCTCCCACGAAGTCTGGTACCGTGTACTTGCCAAATTTTCGCAGGTAGGGAGCGAGCAACATGGCTAACAACACGTAGCCACCGGTCCAGCCCATCAAATAGACAGACCCATCATAGCCAAGAAAGGCGATAATACCCGCCATCGAGATAAACGAAGCAGCGGACATCCAGTCCGCAGCGGTTGCCGCACCATTTGCAAATGCTGGGATACCCTGTCCCGCTACATAAAACCCTCTGGTATCTCGGACGCGGTTTGCGTACCCAATATAGAGATACCCTCCAAAGGAGAGTGCTACCAGGAGGTATGTCCACAATTCAACAGACATTGTTTTTTCCCCTTTAATATAATCTCAATTATTCGTTTACGTCAAATTCTTTGTCTAGCTTGTCCAGGGCTTTTGCGTAAATGTAAATCAACACCACAAACACGTAGATAGCTCCCTGCTGAGCAAACCAGAATCCCAAAGGTAAGCCACTCCCTGGCATCAGGATGGTATTCATCGGTTCTACCAATAGAATACCAAAGCCATAGGATACAATCGCCCATACTGCCAACAGTGAGCCAATAATGGAAATGTTTTTCTTCCAATACTGTTGCATACGATCTTGGTGTTGACTGGATTCGCTCATGTTATGATCACTCATAAATTCCATTGCTCCTTTCACAACCGGTTTCTTATCCAATGCTTTGCCCATATTCCTACCGAGATATAGCGGCTCTTATCATCATTACCATACCTCGTATCGTTAGCGTTTGAGGATGAGGACGTGAACCCTAGACGCTTAGGAATACAGACTACCGTGCCAATTCCCAACGCCATTCCCTCTCAAGCGGCTGAAGCGAGGGAAGCCGTCCTTGTTATCCCACCGCTAAAACGGGTAGGCTTTACGGGCTATCTTTGTAATATAGTATAGGAGAAGTTTCAGGAAAAAATAAGAAACATGTAAGGATTTGGTAAAGATGGGAAATGGGGAGGGGATTACGGGTGGGTCAAGGGTGAAGGGCATACCATCTTGCTCCCGGTTGTTACCCTCTCCCCCTGTCCCCATGTGGTGGGTGTCGGTGTAGGGGCGCACCGCCGTGCGCCCACGGGGAGCATACATGGCTCTCACTTGCCCTGGTATGAGAAAGCTCTCAAGGGTAGGTCATCAACCTAACAAAGCCATTGCATGCAATGGCTCTACAACCATGTCATGCCCTACCCCTGAAAGGAGAGGATTACGGGGTAGTCCTAGAGCTCCGTCTGGCAGCGGTTGACGATTTGCCAGAGCGCAAACCGCGCTCGGTCCATATTGCCATCTGGCAGCACACCAAGCACCGCAAAATAGCCGGGGATAATCAGAGACAACAGGTAGGTCAGCTCATCCGTGTGAAAGACGACATCATACACCTGCCCCACCGAAAGCCTATCTGCTGTGCGGTTGCACGATGCTACCAACGATGCCAACTCCAGCTCTGCCGCACGTATATCATGGGGGACGCTCTCGACATCCAAGAGCATCTCAACGCCGATTCCATCGGCACCAATCACGCCGGCAATCCGGGCATCGGTGACGACATCCACCGCTTCATACAAATAATCCATCAACATAGTAGGTACCGCTCCTGCCAACACAAATGTTGCTTCTACATTTCCTGCCGTCCGGTCAAAGCCGATCCTAGCGTTTCCGTGTCTGCCCATTCGAGGTCGCCGCCGGTGGGCAGCCCTCGTGCCAACCGAGTAACCCGTACCCCAAGCGGGGCGAGGTCACGTAGCAGCAAAAAGGCAGTTGCTTCCCCCTCTGTATTAGGGTTGGTCGCTAGGATGATCTCTTCGACAGGTTCGCTTCGCACCCGCCTGATGAGTTCTTCTATCCGTAGATGCTCCCGATAGATACCCTCAAGCGGTGAGATATGCCCATGCAATACGTGGTATAGCCCTATATAGGAGGATGTTCGCTCCAACGCTAGGACATCAAGTGGTTCTTCAACCACACAGATAGTCCGTTGATCGCGGGAACTGTTGGCGCATACCTTGCATAGTTCATCCACAGAGATATTGTAGCACCGTGAGCAAAAGCGCACATGCTCTTTCATCTCCACGAGTGATCGGGCAAGCGAACGGGACAGATCTTCTTCTTCCCTCAAGAGAAAGAACGTCAAACGGGATGCTGTTTTGGGACCAATCCCCGGCAATCGCCCAAATGCTTCTATCAAGCGAGCAACCGGTTCAACTAGAATATCTTCTGCCACCTAGCTCTGTCTCCTGTGGGGGGGAATATTTGCCCATTACCCACCCTCTTGAACATGCTTATGAGATGATTATGGCTTCTTTGATGGTTTCACTACGTTTCTGGGCGGAGTTCCCCGCGGAATTCCCCCCGGATGTTCCATCTAGCTTGGTAGTGAGGGACATGTCGCTACCCACCACCCCCAGGGTCATGGCAAGCCGGCGAGACGGTGCATGCACTGTTTCGCCAACCGAGGTCCCCCTTGAGCACTCACAGGGATAGGTTAGGGAAGAGTAACCAAATTTGACCTACCCCTGAAAGCCCCCTGAGCAGGGGGTTGTACGGCAAGACGGTACCGTTTCCCCCCCCTGCCAGGGCGAGGGGGGGGAACATTACATCATCCCAGGTATCTGCAAGCCACCCGCAATGGGACCGAGCCGCTCTTCTGCCAAATCTTGGGCTTTCTTGGTTGCATCGCTAAACGCGGCGACCAGCAGGTCTTGCAGCATCTCGACATCTTCTGGGTCTACTACTTCAGGCGAGATAGCTACCCCTTTAATCTCACGATGACCATTCATAGTGATGGTAATAGCTCCTCCCCCTGCGGTTCCCTCGATGACTTGATTGGCGAGTTCTTCCTGTATCTGTTGCATTTGACGTTGCATTTTCATCGCCATTTGCTGCATTTGACGTGGATTCATACGTAGTTCTAGCTCCTTAATCAGATAATTCTTCTTCTATCTTGATAATATCCGCATTAAAAATATTCATAGCTGCACTCACAAGTTGGTCTTTACGTGCCGTCTTCACTTGCCGTCGGAAGTCTTTTTTTTTCTTTGGTGCTTCAAAAGTACACCGAATGGCAAATGTAGCTCCCATGTGTTTGCTCAATACTTCCTCGACAATTTGCCGTTTGCGTGGTTTCTCGATGTTTTCTTTGTGAAACTTTGAGGATGCCAGCAAGACAACAGTTGTGTCTTCAATATCTACTGGCTGTACCCCACGCAATATGGCTTGCAAAGCAGAATCAAAGGGGCGAACATCCCGCACAACATGCTGCCATACCTGCTCGATCTGCCCTAAGAGCGAGGTATCCTCTTCGTCACCGTCTCCCTCGTCCTCATCCTGCACATCATCTCCTGCTTGGGTATCGGCGGAATGGGGAGAGTATGGTGGCTCATCCTGTGCTCCTGGCTCTGCCGCTGCTGGTGGTGGCTCTGCCATTGCCGCTGCTGCTGTCCCTGGTGGTGGCTCTGCCATTGCCGCTGCTGCTGCCCCTGGTGGTGGCTCTGCCGCTGCTGCCGCTGGTGACGGTGGTGGCGGTGGTGGCGGTGGTGCTGCTTTCTTAGGCTTGGTGATGATGGTGATGGTGATGGCTTGCGTGGGGCACGGGCAGGCGTAGGTGGAGTGGTTGATGCAGGTGGGGCAGCTATCTGTGCCGGAGCAACCAACGCCTCTACTGCTGCCAATTCTAGCGGCAGGTGTCCATAGGGACTCGTGCGGAGTTGGTAGTCCAGATTGCTAAACAACTTAATCCAGTGCATCACGGAGCCAATATGCCCCCGGCTCATCCATCCTTCAAAGATAGCTTGCTCATCCTCGCCCCCGTCGATAAGCGTGCGATCCCCCGTTGCCATCAATACCATCAATGAGCGTAGGTGGTCTATTAGGTCACGGGTAAACTGGCGCATATCCGTTCCCTGGTCTGCTATGCCATTGATCGTTCGCAACACCTGCGACACATCATTATCGAGTAGAGCATCTATCAGCGTGGCAATCTCGGTTGAGCTACTCATCCCTAGCAAACTTTGCACTTGCTCTAGGGTGATGGTGCCACGGGAGAAGGAGCGGACCTGTTCCAACACGCCAATGCCATCACGCATACTGCCGGTGGCGGCACGGGCAATTGCCTCTGCAACGCCGGCTTCTAGGTCGAGCTCTTCCTGCTCGGCTATGTGGCGAATATGCTCGGCTATGGCTGCATTGGTATGGCGGGCAAAGGTAAACCGTTGACAACGCGAAAGGATAGTTGCCGGTACCTTATGCACTTCAGTAGTCGCCATCACAAAGAGCGCGTGGGGCGGCGGTTCTTCTAGCGTTTTGAGCAGGGCATTAAAGGCGGCAGTGGAAAGCATATGCACTTCGTCAATGATGTAGACTTTCGTATTGCCCATAGTTGGGCGAAACTGTACCCGCTCGATAAGCTCACGGGCATCATCCACGCTAGTATGGGATGCCGCGTCCATCTCGATAACATCTACCATCCGCCCATCGGCAATAGCCCGGCACGAATCGCATACTCCACAAGGACGCTCGGCTTGCGAAGCGGTACAATTAACGGCTTTTGCCAACAAGCGTGCCATGCTCGTCTTACCAACGCCACGGGGACCGGTAAAAAGGTAGGCATGGGCGATACGATCTTCCAGGATCGCATTTCGCAGGGTCTGTAAGACGTGATCTTGTCCTACCAGTTCATCAAATGTTTGTGAGCGCCATTTTCGATACAGTGCTTGTGATGCCATACCCATCTCTACTTGGAGGAAACACGTTTCATTATACCGTACCAGACAAGTGGGAGCAAACGCCGGCGTGTGGCAGATTTTTCCCCAAACACGAAAGGCTCTACAAGGGCATCCCCTCGCCCCGCGTCCCACTATGCGGGAGAAAACGGTCCGTAGGGGCGCACGGCGGTGCGCCCAATGTTCGGCTCCCCCTCGCCCTGG
>CAZLKK010000147.1:0-9115 GCA_964559995.1 uncultured Chloroflexaceae bacterium | reverse complement strand
GAGGAAGAACACTTGCCTGGTTCCCCTTCTCCCGCGTAGTGGGGCGAGGGGAAGGGGGGAAGGGGGGAGAAGGGGGGAAAGACAGGGGCTATAGTTGTTTTTTATGACGAGGGAAAAATATCTGCCACACCCGTAACATGGTATAATTGGGGCAAATGTGACAAGCAAGACTAGACCGGAGGTTCTCCGTGAGCTATATTATTGGGGTAGATATTGGGGGGACACAGACTCGAGCCGCCTTAGCCGACCACACAGGGCATATCATAACGGAACTGTATACCCTTACCGCAGCAGATCAAGGGGTAGACGTGGTGGTCGAGCAAGTAGCCCACTATATCAACCGGTTACGTGAGCTTGTTCCCCCAAACGAACACCTGCTTGGTGTGGGAGTGGGATGTCCAGGACCACTTGATACCAAAGCCGGTATCGTGTTTTTTGCCCCAAACCTCCCTGGTTGGCACAATGTTCCCTTGCGGGATATGTTGGAAGAACAGACAGGTATCACCGTGCGCCTCTCCAATGATGCCAATGCTGCAGTGCTTGGGGAATGGTATTTTGGTGGCGGCAAAGGCTACTCACATATTGTCTATATCACCATTAGTACGGGTATTGGGTCAGGCGTTATTGTAGATGGGCGACCCTTGTTTGGCAACCTGGGCGCGGGTGGTGAGCTTGGGCATATGATTATTGACTCCAAAGAGCAGAAAACTTGGGAGCAACTCGCCTCTGGTACTGCACTCAAAGTTGCTGCTGCTGCCACAATGGAAACGCATATGCACACGATGCTGCACGAACTTGGCACACCAGAGACGATTACTGCCGCCGATGTTGCCCTAGCAGCATCCAAAGGGGATGCAGTAGCCCAACGGTTAATGCATCGTGAGGCATCATTGATAGGGCTAGGACTCGTCAACGTGCTCCACCTCTTTAGCCCAGAGATTATCCTGATAGGCGGGAGTGTCGTCACCGCCAACCCTTCGCTGATTGAGCGAGCACGCAGTGTTGTGCAAGAGCATGTTATAGCCGATGTGTACCGCTCTGTCCCCATAGAGATGTCCCACTTGGGCAATAGAGTTGGGATGCTTGGGGCAGTCAGTCTGTTATTGATAGATGAATATCCAGGGAACGATGATAATACTCATGGCTTCAGTTGTGCATCATCCATCCCACCAACTTAATCGTAACCAGGTCGAACGCCAAGCATGGGCAACGGTCATTGTGGCATTTTTCATAGCCTGTGCTTTGCTCATCTTGGCAAGCTATGCGCTGTGGTCCTATCGCGTCAATGCCATGTCGCAACAGGCAGCAATGCTCATCCTCCGTGCGCCATCAGAGTGGGTCAATGTACAGCGCAAGGGGCATACCATCTTTGAGCAAGCCCGCGATTTGCAAACGCTAGATGAAGGCTATCGCGTGAGCATTGCCAGTTCGGCTGGCTATGGACAAGCGACCACTATTCGGTTGTTTGACCAGAGTACCATTGATATGTGGTCAGGGGCAGATCTGCTGTTGGAGAAGCTGCAAACGAGTCGATGGAATCAACGTTCCCAAGTGGTCTCGCTCCAGCAGCACAATGGCTACATACGCTACGATGTAACCCACGGGCAGCCCTACGACGAGGTACTGTTTCAGGTTGTCATTGGCGAAACCCACGTTGAGTTAGCCCCCGGCGGCAGCTATAGTATAGACATCAAACCCCCGGAGCGGCAGGTGCTCTTTGTCAGTGCCACTGATGATGTCCCGCAGGTAGCAGATGTAGCGGTGCGGTCTGGCTCAGCTATCGTGTATAGTCCTGAGCAAACCGTCTTCCTGGGGGAAGGGCAAAAGTTGGTCATCAATCCCGTGGGACAGCTTTCTAGTCCAATGTCTGCTGAGTGGCAGCTTATCCGGGATGGGACTTTCAATCGGTACAGTGAAGAGGAATACAACAATACAACCATCGTAGACCAGCCAGCCCTATCCCGTTCGCAAACGTGGCAGGTCTTTAGTGGGGCTTCTGTGCCAGATGCATCAGGTGGCTTTTTCCGTCTATCGCATGGCTGCCCACCGCCAAACACCGGCAATGACTGCCCCCCGCATGCGCTCATCAAAGCGGCATGGTTTATCCGCAGCAACGACCAGACTAATAACTTTACCACTGGAGTTGTGCAACAACTAGGTCCTGAGCAAGAAGGGTTGGATATTTCAGAATACCGCTCGCTCAAGTTTTCCATATGGGTACGGGTGCTCTACCAATCGGTCAAACTCACTGGCGAACGGGGGACAGAGTGTCCGATGATGATCCGCTTTCTAGCCAAAGAAAAGCACCCCAAAGACCCGGAACAAGAGCGGGTTATCTGTCTGTATACGAATGACGGTTCGCAAGAGGAGCCAGAGAAAGCCCCTGGTATTCGCTACTATGAAGTACAACCCTACGCATGGTATAACTTGGTGATTGACCTGCGCGACCCCACTTGGCTACCAGAATCTCGCTACCTGCGCTCCATTGAGCTGTTCGCCAATGGGCATGATTACGACTCACGGGCAACAATGGTATCATTGGTAGGGAAACATCAGGCAAGGTAATGGGGAAAGGGGAGCAAATATGCTTATCATTGCAACAGAAGCGATGCGCCAACTAGAGCAGGCTACGGTAGCAGACGGGGTGGCAACCTGGGAAACGTTGATGGAAAACGCCGGGCGGGGAGTAGCACAGCAGGCGTTGGCATACCTGGGCAATGCCCAGGGTCGGCGGGTTGTGGTGCTGGTTGGTCCCGGCAACAATGGCGGCGATGGTTTCGTTGTCGCTCGCCACCTCCACGATGCAGGTGCGCTCGTCTCGCTGGTCATCTGGAACCGTACCCATCAGGTTGACCAAGATGCCAACTGGCAAGTCTGCCGCCAACGCAAGCTCCCAGAGACGCTTGTGCAAGCCGAGACGGATATACAGGACAGCATAATGCCCCTGCTTACCCAAGCTGATCTCATCATAGATGCGCTGCTTGGGATGGGCATAAGCCGGGATGTGACAGGCGTGTTGGCGCAGTTGGTAGCGACAGTGCAACAGGCAAGGTGGGCAAGAACGGGAAAGTATCCCGCTGTTCTTGCCCTAGATGTACCCACGGGGATACACTCCGACACCGGGCGGGTCATGGGGGTAGCCATACCAGCAGATATGACCGTTGCAACTGGATTGACAAAATATGGACTGCTCCAGTACCCCGGCAAACGCCATACCGGAACCATCTCTGTAGCCGATATTGGTATTCCTACCAACTATTTGGAGAAGATTATGAGCAAAACATTAGAACGACAAGAAGCCCAAAACCTCTTACCCGCACGTCCGCTAGATTCGCATAAAGGCACGTTTGGCAAGGTGTTGGTTATCGCTGGCTCGCTCAACTACCCCGGTGCCGCGGTGTTGGCAACGTCTGCCGCCGGGCGTGTGGGGGCAGGACTTGTGACGCTGGCGACTGCCCGCAGCATCAGTAATACTGCTGGTCGTCCGCCGGAGATAACCCTGCTCCCTCTGCCAGAAGCAGAACCAGGGACCATAGGGAAGCAAGCCGCCGAAGAAATAGCAGAGAAGTTAGCTACCTATCAAGCACTGCTGGTTGGTCCTGGCTTAGGCACCGAAAAACCGGTCAAAGAGTTTCTTGGTAGTCTCTTTGCCTTGCCATTGCCATCAGATGATGAAGGGATTGGGTTTCGCATAGGTGTAGGTGCCACAGAAAAACGTCATACGGGAAAGAAACCCCCTAGCTCTATCCCGGTTGGTTTTGTGATGCATAGACCCAAAAAAGCCGCCGATACTGACCAAGAGCAAGCAAATAGTCATGCTGGCAAGGATAAGGATGATGAGGAGCAGCAAAAAGGCGATATGCTCCCTGTGGTCATTGATGCTGATGGGTTGAATATGCTCGCAGAGGTGGAAGACTGGGCAAAGCATATGCCGGCAGAACGGTGTGTCCTCACCCCACACCCCGGCGAGATGAAACGGCTATTGGGGGTTGAAGAGCTTGGCGAAGACCGCGTACAGGTGGCGATAGATGCCGCTGCCCAATGGCGGCAGGTGGTTGTGCTCAAGGGGGCTACTACGGTAGTTGCTGCCCCCGATGGTCATTGTCGGGTCTTTGCCGATGGCAACCCTGCCCTGGCAACCGCTGGCACTGGTGACGTGTTGGCAGGGGCTATTGCTGGCTTGTTGGCGCAGGGAATGGGACTCTTTGAGGCAGCAGTGCTTGGGGTCTACCTGCATGCCCAAGCGGGCAGCTTAGTGCGGGATGAGCTAGGCGATACCGGCACACTGGCAAGCGACCTGCTGCTCCGCCTTCCCCAAAGTATCAAGTTGTTGAAAGAATCATAAACCTAGATTAAGGAGCCATAAAGACCATGCCAATTTACGAGTATGCATGTCAGAACTGTAACGGACGGTTTCAAAAGCTGGTGCGGGGATTTACCACTCCCGCAGGGTTGCAATGCCCGCGTTGTCAGAGCAGCAACATCAAACGGGCGATTTCCCGTTTTGCCACGATCAAGTCTGAAGAAGCCCGGATGGAAGCCCTCGCCGACCCTGCATCGTTGGCGGGATTGGATGAACAAGACCCACGCTCCATTGCACAGTGGGCAAAGCGTATGGGCAAGCAGCTCGGTGAGGAAGCAGGCGAGGACTGGGACCAGATGGTCGAGGAGATGCTAGAAGAAGAGCTCGGCGGTAAGGACAAGGACAAGGGGGCAGCAGGCGGCAAACAGGATGATCTCGGTTGGGCATAAATGCCTAGCCGAGATCATCCGTGGGACATGGTACAATGAAAAGAGAGTCCAGACACATGTTGGTTGGTGTTTTAGGGAAGGAAAAGGCGGTATATGGGATTACTCGATGATTTTAGCAAAGTGGTTTCGCAAGGCATAGATCGGGCTAAATTTGAGGCGGAGAAGTTTCAGCGATCCAATCGCGCCCAGAGCGAACTCAACGATATGAAGCGCAAGCTCGACAACCAGATGATCGAGATAGGCAACCGTGCCTATGAACTCTACCGCGCTGGTCAAATCTCTTCCCACTCCATTGGGGAACTGGTCCAAGCGATTGACGACTTGCGTTCGCAACTGGTCATCAAGGAAGAGGAACTCAAAAAACTGCAAGCCATTAGCTATGAAGCGGCGACGGGAACGGGAACGCCCCCCCCCCACGCGCAGCCACCATCACCATCGTCACAGCCCCACCACCCACACCCGCCATCATCACAACCCCAATCCATACCGGTACAAGATGAATCTGCTGTCCCACAACAGACAGTCCGTCTCCCCCAAAAGAAATCTTGCCCAGTGTGCAAATTTGAGATGCCTATGCATGCCATATTCTGCCCCAATTGTGGGTATCGGGTAGGGAAGTAGCCAAAAGTACCTCCAAGGAAAGACCCCCATGCAATCACTATCTAGCATATTGCCTCATCGCCAAATAGTACTCTTGGCTGTCATACTCGTGAGTATGGTAGTTGGTGCGTGTAGTCAACACCGACCTCCGCCTCCCCCGGTACAGGGGGCATATCCCCCATTGCAAGACACGCCCCTGCTACCAACGGCAATTGTGGTAGCAGAGGGGAATCCTGTACCAATCACGACAATGCGTGCAGGCAAATTCTTGGTGTTTGGCAGTTCTGGTGAACCAACTACCCTTGACTCTATGAATACCACGACTGGTACCTCATTGATAGTCACGCTCCAGATATTGGAGCCGCTGGTGATGATGGCTCCTGGGACACTAGACCTTGTCCCCGCACTGGCAGAATCCTGGGAACCATCAGATGATTCCACTGAGTGGACCTTTCATCTCCGTAAAGGGGTGAAGTTTCACGATGGAACCCACTTCAATGCAGATGATGTCGTCTTCAACTTTCAGCGGGCTGCCGAGCCGACCTTCCCCTATGGCTACCGGGATCAGGGCAATACCTTTACCAGTTTTGCCTATATCTTTGGTGGGTATATTGGTGATGAAACTACGATATGGGAATCTATAGAAGCCCTAGACGAGTATACCGTCAAATTTACCCTCAAACAGCCGGTCCCACTCTTCCCCCACTATATAGCTGCTGCGTACTTTGGTATCTCTAGTCCAGACAGTATCAAAAAGCATGGTATTCGCTATGGGAACCCACAAATTGGAGCTATCGGGACAGGCCCATTTAAGTTTTTGGCTTGGCAGGCAGGGCAAAGCATCACGCTGGCACGCAATGAGCATTATTGGGGGAAGCAGGCGGTTATGCCGGGGGTGGTGTTCCGCTTTATTGATGATGCCAATAAGCGATTAGAAGAATTGCAAACGGGGATGGTAGACTTCACGGTCAATCTTAGCCCCGATGCCCGCGAGACGATAGTACAAGACCCGATGCTTGACCTTGTGGCTATGGAATCATTCAATATTGCCTACCTGTCTATGCATATGAACAATCCTCCCTTTGATGATGTACGGGTACGACAAGCTGTCGCCTATGCCATAGACCGTGAGGCTATCTTGGAAGAATTCTATGCCAGTGGGGGGACAGTGGCAGTGGATTTTTTGCCAGATGTCTTGGACTGGGCGCGTCCTCCTGACCTAGAACCATATGGGTATGATCCAGAAAAGGCGCAGGAGTTGTTAGCAGAGGCGGGCTATCCCGATGGGTTTAGCACTATGACCTACTTGGACGGCACCGAGGGTCCCATTCAACTGTGGTATATGCCCGTGTCGCGCCAATATTACCCCAACCCCCGCCCGATAGCAGAGTCTTTCGCTGCCTATCTAGCAGATGTGGGCATAGAAGTTGAACTGAAAACCGAGAACTGGGATGTCTACATTGACAATTGGAAAACGGGCAAGAAAGAGGGGTTGGTGATGCTTGGCTGGAATGGCGACTATAGTGACCCCAACAATTTCCTCTTGGCACACTTTGGCCCGGGCAGTGTAGCAGAATCTGGCTATAATAAGCAGCAGGTCTTTGATTTACTGTTGCAAGCAAGTAAGGCAATGACCCAAAAAGAGGCAACCACAGCCTTCCAACAGGCAGGAATGATCATCAATGAGGATGTGCCCCGCTTGCCTATTGTGCATGCTTCACCTATCTATGCCAAGAAGACCTCACTAACGGGGTGGGTACCCGGTCCCATTGGTTTTGAGTCATTCGCAACGATTGGTATTGAAGAGTGAGGGAGAATTGCATCTCCTTTTGCACACCCGTACAAGGATACACCATTATGTATGAACAACAAATAATACATACTAGCCACAATGGGCAGTCCCTCTGGTATGAAGAGCCAACTATCGGTGCTGATGATGACCAAGAGGATGGGTTTCCCGTCTCAGAGTACGATATTATATCATCTCCTAATGACTTTAATGTTAAGACATTGTTTGATATGATAGAATCTGGTATCATTAAAATACCCGCATTTCAAAGGAACTATGTTTGGGATATGAAGCGGGCTTCAAAGCTCATAGAATCGCTTATCATTGGGCTGCCGATACCCCAGATATTTTTGTATGAAGAAGCAAATAATACCTTTTTGGTCATAGATGGTCAACAACGGTTAATGACCATCTATTATTTCATCAAGGAGCGGTTTCCCAAAAAAGAAACAAGAACAGAGCTACGGCAGATTTTCAATGAACGGGGAGGTATTCCTGATGCTATGTTGCAAGACGACTACTATTTCACCGATTTTATCTTGAATCTCCCAGAGAAGCTACCAGAACAAAAGAATAAGCTGAACAAGCTCTCGTATTCTAGTTTAGGTGAATACCAATTCCGGTTTAACCTTCGCACTATCCGCTGTATTGTTGTCAAACAGGTTTCCCCCGAAGGGGACTCAGCTATTTATGAGATTTTCAATCGGTTGAATACTGGTGGGGTTAATCTGTCTCAGCAGGAAATCAGGATGAGTCTCTATCATTCTCCTTTCTATGACATGCTCTATCGGGCAAATACAAATCCAGATTGGCGACATATTTTGGGTATTCCCGAAGCTGATATGCATATGCGAGACTTAGAGTTTCTTTTACGAGGATTTGCCTTGCTCATCAAGGGCGATTCGTATAAACCCTCAATGGTCAAGTTTCTTAATAGCTTTTCAAAAGAAGCTCAAGGATATGAACCACACCTTATCACCTACCTTGAAGCCTTATTTGATTCGTTTCTCAAAAGTTGTGCTATGTTGCCCCCGGATGCCTTTCAAAGAACACGCGGACGGTTCAGTTTTATGCTGTTTGAATCGGTGTTTGTTGCCGTCTGTCATACATCGTATACCAACCAGCAGTTGGTCTCAGGCACAATAGTACCTGAAACTATCATGAAGCTGAAAAAGGATAAAACATTTCTTGATGCTACCCAAAAGGGTACCGCAAGTACGGGGAATGTCCAAACACGATTACGCTGTGCTCAGGAGATGATACAACTGCAATAAGGGGTGTTTGTACGGTATGACAGATACAATTATAGATAAACTCTATCATGATAGTGAAACTTCACTTCGATACCTTGAGGAACAGCAAGAATACACCCTGGTTTTCAGTCAACAACACCATCTCCCTAAAATTCTGCTTCTTGCTGTAGCCAGCTACTTTGAGGATGCAATCAAAACAATACTGCTTAATTTCTTTCAGGAACAGACCAACGATTGTCTCTACAACTTTGTGAAGAACAAAGCTATAGAGCGGCAGTACCATACGTTTTTCTCATGGAGAGATACAAACGCCAATCAGTTCTTTGGCTTGTTTGGTCCTGGTTTCAAAACGTTTATGAAAGCAGAGGTACGAGACAACAAAAACCTTGACGAGGCTATTCGGGCGTTTCTGGAAATCGGGCATATACGTAATGCTCTGGTGCATGAAAACTTCGCCACATTTGTTTTGGACAAGACAACCAACGAAGTCTATCAACTGTACGAGCAAGCCCGGTACTTCATAGATAGTCTACCAGAGTATCTCCATACCTATGAACAGCATGGAGCCCAGGTAAGCTAGGCAATATACATGGAACCCGCATATTATGCAACCTCCGCCCCGATGCTGCCCCGGCTTCATCCGCTCGTTGACCCTCGCGGCTCGTTTGGTGGGCGAGGGGGAACCGCCCCTTGCCCGGTTCCCCTTCTCCCCTCGGTGGGG
>CAZLKK010000146.1:0-9152 GCA_964559995.1 uncultured Chloroflexaceae bacterium | reverse complement strand
TGTTGAGTTTCAGAACTCGTCTCAGACCCAAGAGCACAGTTGGGTGTTGCTCAATCATAATGATATGGACCGAGCCGATGCTTTTAATGATGCTGCTGCAAATTTCGTAGATGCCAACTACATCCCCATACACGATGCTGCATTGATGGATATGGTACTCGCCTATTCACCTGCTATACAGCCGGGTGAGCGCAACACCATCACGTTTCCTGCTCCTCCACCGGGAGAATACCTGTATATCTGTACTGTCCCTGGTCACTTTGCCGCTGGTGATTGGGGGACGTTGACGATTAGTGCTCCATAATACTAGGGCTGTGTCAACATCCCATTTGCTCCTGCTCCCCCTCGCCCTCTGGGAAAGGGAGCAGGGATGAGAATTGCCTGCTCGGTGTGCCAATCAAACACATGCATCTTTTCCATCGCAAAGACTATATCCACCCGCTCGCCCTGTTGTACCCTAGTACGCCCATCAAAACGCCCAACAAAGGTATGATTACCCTCTTCAAAGTAGACATAGACTTCACTGCCCATACGCTCAATTAGCCCAACAGTGGCTTGGATAGATGATGGACAGGTGATGCCAGATGGGAGCAGGTGGGCATCGTGGATGTGTTCAGGACGCATCCCCAGGATGATCGGCTTGCCAATGTAGGGGTCAAGCGGGGCTACCCATGTGGGAGGGACGGCGAGTCTGCCTAGTCCAGAGATATGAGCGACCATCTCGCCATGCTCATAATCAAGATGCGCTTCAAAGAAGTGCATCGCGGGGCTAAAACTGCCGATAAAAGCTGCTACAAAGGTGTTTGCTGGGTGGTCGTATAAGACCTGTGGGGTATCTACCTGTTGGAGCTTTCCCCCATACATCACCGCAATGCGCGTCCCCATACTCAAGGCTTCCGTCTGGTCATGCGTCACATAGACAAAGGTCGTTTTGATGCGCCGGTGTAGTTTGCTAATCTCGGTACGCATTTGGGTGCGTAACCGTGCATCGAGGTTAGAGAGCGGCTCATCCATCAGGAAGACAGTAGCATCACGGACAAGCGCACGCCCCAGGGCTACCCGTTGTTGCTGCCCCCCGGAGAGCTGTTGCGGCTTGCGGGACAGCAGCGGTTCAATGTCAAGCAAGGCGGCAGCCTCTCGCACTCGGCGGTCTATCTCCGTCTCATCCTGTCGCTTGCGCTTGAAAAACCCATTTTCAGTACGCATACGCAGCGAAAACGCCATATTGTCGTAGGCTGTCATATGGGGGTAGAGCGCGTAGTTTTGAAAGACCATAGCAATGTCGCGCTCTTGGGGGGGGACATGCGTCACGAGTCGCTTTCCAATGTAGATATTGCCCCTGGTAATCTGCTCAAACCCCGCCAGGCAGCGCAGGGTCGTAGACTTGCCACAACCAGACGGTCCTACAAGGACGAGAAACTCCTCGTCGTGAATGTGCAAATGCACATCGTCAAGAATGGTGGCATCACCAAACTTCTTGCTGACATGTTCAAAGGTGACACTTGCCATCTTGATAGGATTCCCCCGCTATTACTAGCACCGTTTCTTGCCAAACATGGCATAGATGGCACTAGCAACAATACTCCCCGTTACCGTGCTAGTCAGGTTGACCAGATCGTTGGTAAACCAGCGTATGCCCCGCGCATAACTGTTTGGGGTGCCATCGTTGGCAATAGCCCGCTCGGTCTCCTTGCCCTCGTGGTCAACATACCGTATCTGGACAGTGGCAGAGAGCAGACTGTCAGAGAGCGAACCAGCTAACCCACCAAGCAGCCCGGCGGGGATCATCCATACGTGGGATTGGATAGACTGACGACCAGCAGGGTTTATCGCTTCTTGGATGGCAGCCACCCCAAACATCGTCAGCCCAATGAACAACCCACCTGCCGCCGATGCTGCTGTTCCAGCGGTTGTAATAGCCCCGGATGTGCCGGGTTGCACATGCTGGAGGGTCGTTATGAGGCGGGGTTGTTCGGTGCTGAGTACGCCTAGCTCAGTTGCCCAGGTATCGGCTGTCGTGGTGGCATTGATGCCGAGAAAGATTGCCTTGAAGATGGGGGCTTCATCAGACAGCACATAGGCGGTGGCGACAAGTGCGCCCGGTCCGCCATTCGCCAATGCCTGCGCGAGGTCGCGGCGCGACCCTTTGGCAAAGACCTCACCAGTGCGTTGTTGCTTGACCTGCTCCTTGTAGTGGGAGAGCAGGCTACTACTGATAAAGAAGGAGACAAGCGTCAACCCCCAATCCCACCCGCCAAAGCCAAAGGTGGGGGTGCCTGTGAGGACGGCACCAAGCCAACCGCTTTCTGAAAGCGATCCCCGTTTGTATGCCAATCCCCCAATAGCAGTACTGAGTGCCATGCCCTGAAGAATACGGGGAACGTTCAGGCGTTTGTGGGTCATCTGTTCATTTGCCATAGACGGTAATGCTCCTCTACCCATAGGTCATCTCGTGAGACCATACCAACTCGGTATTGGCGATAGCGACAATATCGCCCTCTTGGATACCGGCTTGCTCTAGGGCTGCGCTGATACCGCTGGCAGCCAGCACCCGTTGTACCCGGTCTAGGGCTTCGGGTTGGTCAAAGTTGGTCATTGTCAACAGTCGTTCAATCTTGATACCGTGAACACGCCACATCTCCCCGTTATGCTCAATGGAGAAGACATCGGGGTCTTCCTCTGGTATCTGCCATGTGAGCGGGGGTTCATCGGGGTCTACCGGGGCATAATCTGGCTTGGGCATATCGCGCAACACCTGCACTATATGGTTGGTTAAGGGGGTAAGCCCCTCGTGTGTGACAGCCGCAATCGAGAATACCTCATCCCGCGAGACGGGGAGCGCATCCAACAGCCGATCTACCTGCTCGCGGGCAGCGGGTAAATCCAGTTTATTGAGCACGACTATCTGTGGGCGTTTGGCAAGCTCTGGGTGATAGAGCTTGAGTTCCTTGTTGATTTGGTGATAGTCGTCGAGCGGGTCGCGCCCATCTACGCCGGCTGCGTCTATCAGGTGCAGCAATAGTCGGGTGCGTTCAATGTGGCGCAGAAACTCTATACCTAGCCCCTCGCCCTGATGGGCATTTTCTATCAAGCCGGGAATATCCGCTATGACAAACCGCTCATAGCCGACATCTACGACTCCGAGATTGGGTTGTAGCGTGGTGAAGGGATAGGCGGCAATCTTGGGGCGAGCAGCACTGACTACCGAGAGAAGGGTACTCTTGCCAGCGTTGGGGAAACCAACTAACCCCACATCGGCGATGAGTTTGAGTTCAAGTTCGAGTTCAAGTTCTTGCCCCGGTTCGCCAAGTTCAGCAATGCGTGGAGCCTGCCGCGCTGAAGTGGTGAAGTGAACATTGCCAAGCCCCCCACGTCCGCCACGTACCGCCAACAATCGCTGCCCAGCACGTTCTAGGTCTACCTCATAAGTACTCCCGTGAATTTCTGCTCGCACTACCGTGCCGGGGGGTACTGTGATGACCAAATCATCTCCCTGCTTGCCATATTTTTTGCGTTTGCTGCCGTGTGTGCCATCTGCTGCCTTGTAGCGAGATGTGTAGCGAAATGGGAGCAGCGAATTGAGACTAGGGTCTACTTCCAGATAGATATTGCCACCACGTCCTCCATCTCCTCCATCGGGTCCGCCTCGTGGTACAAATTTTTCGCGGCGAAAGGTTGCTGCCCCGTTGCCGCCTGACCCTGCCTTGACCACAATAGTTGCCCTATCTACTAGCTCTCCTGCCATACTACCCTTTCTGACCAACGCATGGGTGAATCTGCGTGGATCATGCCTGTTGCTTGAGCAGTGTTTCAACTGCGGCTATCAATGCATGGATAGAACGCTCATAGCCTGTTTGTGGCTCACCATTGCGCCAACGCCATGCCCAACACCATGTCCCTTTATCGGTATCAGGAACACTGTAGATTTCCAGACCGAGCTCTGCAAACGTATCAATCATCAGTTTTCGGTCAGTCATTAAGTGCTCAAATACTTCATAATGGAACTCTAAATCTCCCACACGACCACGTAATCGTTCCAATTCTTCTAATGCTTCATCATAAGCAGAAATAAGGGCTTTTGCCTGTTCAACTTGCAGCATCTTTCCCGCAGTGACACTTTGACGTGCTTCATCTAGCAAATTCATAGATTCTCCTGATGCTCAGTAGGGGCTTCAGGTGCGTGATGAGCGATTTCATCAGTACACCAACGTAAGGCATCTTGAATAAGGAGGTACTTTTGTGCGGCATAAAAGCGTACCCCCCCCCGCTCAATATAGGCAATCCAAGTGAAATCTTCACTATCACTGGAAACAATAGCTCGCCAGCCATGGGCTTTCAACTCGAAAAACTCTCGGACATTGTAATGCCAACTAGTCCCCATTTCTGGCACGATAGCATGGGGGTGTTCTGCATGATGGGAAATATGCTGTACGGAAGCGGCGAGTTTGTGCTTGAGGTCTTCAATGGTTTGGGTTTGTGTGCCGGCGAGCCAAGCATATGCATCACGTTCTTCTTCCGTATCACCAACAGCCGGGCAAAGGGTGCATAAAAGGGTTTCCGCTATGTGCAATCGACGCAGCAGTTCTTCTGTTTGCTCCAACGTAGGTTGTTTACCCGCTGTTAGGCAGGCATAGAGTGTTTGCATAAAGTCATCATTCACAGGTCAACTTTTCCCCAATGCGCTGTATTACCGCTAATACCAAGCAGACAACCATTGAACCATTGACACAAAAACGCCAGTCCGACGGGAACCCCATCGCTACTGACGTTCTGCGCTCTTTGGGCATCATCAGAGATATTACAAGCAGGGGTACGTCTCTGTATTCCCCCCTTGCTCATTTCTCCTTCGTTTTGCGACCATTTCATCTTGAGCGCGTATGGTTACAGCGTCCTAGTGTTTTTGCTCAGCTGGTCCTTCCTTATCACCAAGTACGGGGGCTTCTTCTCCATCACGAACGGCTTTTTTAAATTCTCGGATACTTCCACCGAGTGCCGCCCCAATACCGGCAATTCTGCCAGCCCCAAAAATGGCAATAACAATGACCAAGATGAGGAGTAATTCCCAGGGTCCAGGTATGCTCATAGCTCTAGCTCCTTTATGCGATAGTAATTGGTTAATCCCCCCGGTTGCTTCGGGTGATTGCTCTTTGGTCCCTTACATAGCCTTTGTAGCGAATAGTAGCGAATATCATCTGATAGATACATGGAAAAACTACGGACAGTCATTCCTAATCTTCACCCACTCATTCGAGGATCATGATACCACTTTTGCTCCTTCGTTGCAATCGCTACCTAGCTGTAGAATGTGGCTCATACTACGCCGCCTTAGGAGTAGCCAGCATGCGCCCCACAATGCCGAGGGCATCCGATGCCGTGCGTCCCATTGCATCTGCCCCAACCATATGCCACAACTGGTCATCAAACCGAAATGGAGCACCACCAACGATAATTTGCACCCCCCTGTTTTCTGCCTTGAGTCTTTCGCTAACATCCTGTATCATCAGGGCAGAGGGAAGCATCAACGTAGAAATGAGCAAGATACGGATACTATCTTGCTTGACCCGCTCAACCAGAGGGTCAACCTCAATCCCATGCCCATAATCAAGTAAATCATATCCAGCAGAACGTAGGGCAGAGGCAACAATGCGCTTGCCCAGGATATGGTAATCATGCAGCACAACGATAGCTATAGGCGGGGTGAGGGTTCGATGGTCCCGTTCCGGCGGAAAAAGTGCCGCAACGATGTCCTCGCAAATGCGCCCACTCATATAGACTTGGGAAAGGGCAAGATTGCCAGCTTCCCACTCCTCACCGATGTGCTCAAGCGATGGGGTAATAATGGTATCTATCACCTCAATTGGCGACACTGTGGCTTCTACCATTTGGAGGATACTTCGAGCAGAGGCACGGTTGCGGGTAATGAGTGCTTGCTCAAAAGCATTTTGAAGATTATCATGCATACTATTCATAATGAATATCCATCTTTCTTGATGACCTTACTATAGAGGAATTTAGGTGTATTGTACCATAATTCACAATTTAGGGGTGTGGGGAAAACAATTGCTCTTGTTGGTGGGCTTGTTCACGTTCACTATGCTGCTCCTTACCCACACACCAGCACCCCCATTGCACGCCCAAACAAGCCAGCGTCAACCACACCCGACTATTGCGCTCAAAGCTGCTACCTTTGACCCGCTTGTCCAAGAGCCTACCGTGGCAGCAGTCTTGCAGAGCCAAGCGATTGCTGGTCAGCAGCAGACCTATATGATCCAATTTGTGGGACCTATCCAGCCGGGGTGGAAGCAGCAGGTCGAGTCTACTGGCGCACGCTTGTATGGCTACCTACCAGCCTATACCTTCCTGGCGCGTATGGACACCACAATGGCGACTAATGTCGCACAGCTTGCCCCCGTGCGCTGGGTGGGACTCTATCACCCTGCCTACCGGCTGTCCCCCAATTTGCTGTCGTTTGCCCAAGCCGCGGCAACGAGTGACAGGACTTCGCCGCTACCTGCGCCGCAGGACTTTGCTATGCTCAACCTTACGGTACAAGGGTTGCCAGATGCCGACCTAGACCGTATGACGCAGGCAATAGAGGCGTTGGGGGGGGAAGTCACCGAACGGGCAGCAAACCCATTTGCTGCGTTTTTGGCTCTACGGCTGCCTGCCTATCGGCTGGTTGAGCTTGCCCATTTGGATGAGATAACCTGGATTGAGCAAACCATGCCAGTTGGGGTGGCAAACGATGTCAGCACAGGCAGCATTTTGCAGGCAACGACTATCCACAACAACTATAACCTCTACGGGAATGGGCAGGTTATTGGCATAGCCGATACGGGGCTAGACACGGGCAATGGTGAGACGTTGCACCCAGACCTACGCGAGCGGTTGCACAAGAGCTATTGCCTGGGGCGCACAAACCCGTGTGATTGGTCTGATGCATCGGGGCATGGGACGCATATTGCGGGGTCAGCGTTGGGCAATGGGAGCGTATCGGGGGGAGATGCCGATAACCATAACTATGATGGCTCATTTGCTGGTACTGCACCAGAAGCAAAGCTAGTATTTCAATCGCTGTTGGATACCAAAGGGTTTCTCTCTGGTGTGCCAACAGACCGGGGCGACCTGATGCGACAAGCCTATACAGATGGCGCACGTATTCATACCAACGCTTGGGGAGGACCAACGAGTAGTGAAGATGGGGTAGATCAGTATGGCGAGTATGTGCTATCTAGCGCGATGGTAGATTTCGCCATGTGGGAACACAAAGACATGCTTGTCCTCTTCACGTCAGGCAATGGAGGGATAGATGGCGAGAAGGATGGGCAGGGGCAGCCTGTGGGAAATGGCATCATAGATGCTGATGCCATAGAGCAACCCGGCACCGCCAAGAATGTGCTGACCATTGGGGCATCGGAGAGCGAGCGGACATTTGCCAGCGATACGTGGGGGGGATTGTGGCAGGATGAGTTCCCCGCCGATCCCATTGCCAGCGACAAGACGGCAGATAATCGGGCGGGAATGGCGGCATTTTCTAGCCGCGGACCAACTGACGATGGGCGCATCAAGCCCGATTTGGTTGCCCCAGGGACGGGTATTATCTCGCTACGGAGCCGTGAATACCTGTTTGAAGATGATATGGAAGCAGCAAACACCGCCGGGCGGTATACGACAGATGATGTGTATGGTGGCTCAGGGAAGTGGTCGCTCGTGGACAACTATGCTCGGAGCGGCAGCCATGCATGGCAACTTGAGGTGGTCAACGCTTGGTCATCCCTCGCCGCTACGGTGTTGTTTACTCCCCCCTTCTACATCAGCGAAGCGGGGGCAGCCCACCTGACTTTCTGGCATGCGTGCAATCTCGCCTCCTCGTCAACCCCGGCTATTAAGCTGCGCGGGACGAGCTTTTGGAACTCCTACGAAATAACGACTACCCCGCTTATGCCCCTATCGCTCTTTATGGATGATGCATCGTGTGACGGTAACTTTTCGTTTGTGGACCTACCGCCATTTATGGCAGAGGATATTGCTTACCAGTATGGGATTGACCCAGAGCAGGAGATACAGATAGGCTTTGGGGTAAAGGGACAAACGGGAGTGTATCAATATGGTGGCTCCTGGACTATAGACGATGTACGGGTAGATGGCTATAGCGACCACCTGCTGAGTAGTATTGCTATGGCATCGCCCGGCAGTGCGCTAGACGATGGGTATATGGTGTTGAGTGGGTCAAGTATGTCTACTGCACTCACGGCAGGAGCGGCGGCGTTGGTGCGGGATTGGCTCAAAACGTATCGCAACTATTCTACCCCCCAGGCAGCCCTGGTCAAAGCTCTGTTGCTGAATGGGGCAACTCACCCTGCCCCTGGGCAGTATGGCACTGGCGACCAGCAGGAAATACCCAATGTGCGTCCCAATACGGTGAGCGGGTGGGGGCGGGTGGATGTAGCAAAGACGCTTGCTCCCCCTGAACCTATGGCGATATGGTTTCGGGATGTTACCGATGGGATACAGACTAATGAACAGCGGGTGTTCCGATTGCGTATCAACCCAACGGGTGAGGCAACAGACCACCCGGTGAGTATTACGCTGGTATGGACAGACTACCCCGGTGAGCCAGCGGCAAGCAAACCGTTGGTCAATGACCTTGACCTTGCGCTGATAGCCCCTGGCAGCAAGCTCCACCGCGGCAATGCGGGGGTGTATGCTGCTGATGATGCTTGCCTTGATTCGTCCTTTGATACGTGCAATACGGTTGAGAGCATCTTCCTGCCCAATGCCCCACGGGGCTTGTATCGGGTGTATGTGACGGGGGTGCATGTGCCAGCGGGGGATAAACAGAGCGGGGGGCAGCCGTTTGCGTTGGTGGTGAGCGGTCCGGGTGTGATGCTCCAGCCGACAGTCTACCTGCCGCTGGTTATGCAGCAGTGACCTCCCAACCCGCTCCCCCTGCCCCCGCTCTCATTCCAGGGCGAGGGGGAGCCGCCACATTGGGCGCACCGCCGTGCGCCCCTACACCCGCATACAACCACAGGGGCGAGGGGATGGGGGCTGCCCCCGATAGGGCGCACCGCCGTGCGCCCCTACACCCGCATATAACCACAGGGGCGAGGGGATGGGGGCTTGCCCCCGATAGGGCGCACCGCCGTGCG
>CAZLKK010000145.1:0-9180 GCA_964559995.1 uncultured Chloroflexaceae bacterium | reverse complement strand
TGTGATAGAATAGATGGCGAAATAAGTTTCTCTTAGTGGGCAAAGCATGAACAACAACCAATCCCTCCCGCCATCGCTCGTAACAGTCGCCATAGCTACCATAGCCCTACTGCTGCATATACTTGACCTGGGGGTCTTTCTCTCAGGTGACGAAGCAGACTTTTGGCTGCCGCGCTCCGGGCAATTTCTCGCCGCCATCACGAGCGGCGACTGGGCAGGCACCGCTATCTCCACCCACCCCGGCGTGACAACCATGTGGCTAGGGGCAGCAGGTATCCAACTACGCCGCTGGCTCTTTGAGAGCGGCATATTGCAGCAGGAGACCTTCCCCCTGCTGCTGGCACTGCACCGCTTACCAGCGGCACTTGTGCATACTGCCGGTATCACCGTTGGCTATAGCCTGCTCCGCCGACTCGCTTCCCCTACCGTAGCAGCATTGGCAGCACTCCTCTGGGCAACAGACCCCTTTGTCCTAGCATTCAACCGGGTGTTGCATGTAGACGGTCTAGCAACTACCTTTGCCACCCTCGCACTCCTCGCCGCGCTCATTGCCTGGCACCATGACCCCCGTACCCGCTGGTTTGTCGTGTCGGGGGTATGTGGCGGTCTGGCTATCCTGAGCAAATCGCCTGCCTTGCTCATCATCCCGACCATCGGTAGTATCGCCCTCTTGGTATGGGCAACACGTCCCACCCGCACTGTCCAAACCCTCAAGCGGGAAGCGTTACGGCTGCTGCTGTGGGGGGGCGTATGTGGGCTAACAATGATCGTGGTCTTTCCCGCGGTGTGGGCAGACCCGTTGCGGGTCTACAACCTCTTCCGTATTGGTATAGAGGTGGAAGGGGGTAGCCCGCATATGCTTGGCAACTTCTTTCTTGGGCAGCATGTAGATGAACCAGGTATACTTTTTTACCCGGTAGCCTTAGCCCTACGCACTACCCCCATCACGCTGGCAGGGTTGTTGCTTTTGCCCTGGGCTATGGGGAAAATAGGACAACAGCGCAGCCAAGCTCCTGCTCCCCCTGCTCCTGCTCCCCCTGCCCCCGCTCCCATACGCGGGGATGGGGGCAATATTCACCACTCCCTCACCCCCCGCGACCTTGCCATACTCGCCGGGTGGATTATCCTGTTTACCGCAGCAATGAGCGTCTTTCCCAAGAAGTTCAACCGTTACCTCGTGCCGGTCTTCCCCGCGCTCGACATCCTCGCCGCATTTGCGCTGGCATATGCCGCAAACAGGCTCACCCGACTACCCACACGGTTCTGGCGACTGGCAGGGCGAGGGGTGCTTGTGGGTATAGCCGCCGCAACGGTAATCAACGCCGCATGGTATCACCCCTACGGTATTGCCTACTTCAACCAACTCCTCGGCGGTCCACAAGCCGGTGCAGACACGTTTGTTGTCGGGTGGGGTGAGGGCTACGAACAGGTAGCCGACTACCTCAACCGCCAGCCGGATAGTACCGGCGTGGTGACTGTGAGCCGTTGGGGATCATCGCTCAATGCCTATCTGCACAAGGGCATCCAGGCAAACAGTGCCGACAACGGCAAACTCCCCGATGCCGCAGGCTACGTTATCGTTTACATTCGCCATGTCCTCGGTGGCATCTCCCCCACTCCCCCCTATGACCAATTCTACCGCCACGAGATACCCCTACATACGGTGCAGATACACGGCGTTGACTATGCTTGGATTTACGCTGTGCCGCCCCCTATTGCCCACCCATTGCCAGCACAGTTTGGCAAGAGTCTAGCGGTACGGGGATATGGACTAAATACCGATACCACAACCCTTCGCAAAAGTGGTATGATAACTATAACCATGCAATGGCAAAAGCAAACGGCAATGAACGATGATGTGCTCCTCTTCCTGCATGTGCTGAATGAACGGGGCGAGCGGGTTGCCCAGGTAGACATCCCGCCCGGCGGCGCAGACTCCCCGACTAGCGCATGGGAAATCGGGCGTATCTTCAATCGAAGCTATCCGCTGGCAGTGGGGGCAGACCTCCCACCGGGACGGTATCGTATAGCCCTCGGTCTCTACCACCCCACCGATTTTGCCCGGCTGACGCTAGATGCCCCACCAACTGCCCAGGGCAGCGGTGCGGGACCAAACGCGCTCTTTCTGGAGCCATTCATGGTATATCGTTGAAGCAACTAACCAAGCTAGGCACAACTCATGATCATGCAACCCCCGACAACCGATATACCCCGCTTGCGCCATATACTGCTCGTGCTTATCCTCTTCTTTGCCACGCTGCTGCCACGAGTGCTTGACCTGGGCAGTTTTGTAACCCATGACGAAGTAGAGTTTTGGATAGACCGCTCAGAAATCTTCATGCAAGCCCTACAAACCGGCGACTATGGAGCAACGGCAGTCTCTACCCACCCCGGCGTAACGACTATGTGGCTTGGCATGATGGGCATTATGCTGCGGCGAGCGTTACGAACATGGCAACTTGTGGCAGAGGTGCCGTTTCCCCTGTTGCTTGCCCTGATGCGGTTGCCCGTAGCCCTAGCGCATACTGTCGGCATCCTCGCCGGCTATGCCATGCTGCGCCGTCTTACCTCCCCCATCATAGCAATACTGGCAGCTCTGCTGTGGGCATGCGACCCCTTCATCATTGGCTATAGCCGCTTGCTGCATGTCGATGCGCTTATGGGGACGTTTGCCACGCTGTCGCTGTTGGCAGCCCTTATCTACTGGTACCATGAGCCACGTATTCGCTGGCTTGTCACCTCCGCAGCATGTGGTGGTCTGGCTATCCTGAGCAAATCACCAGCATTGTTGCTGCTGCCAATGGTCGGCATCATAGCCCTAGCCTGGGTGTGGGAGCAGGTGATGGTCTACCACTATTCCCATCAGCAGGTGTGGCTACGAGCAATCGGGCGATTGTTGGCGTGGGGGGCTATCTGTGCCTTGACTATCACCATCCTGCTCCCCGCAGTGTGGGCAGACCCAATGCGAGTCTATGAACTGTTGCGCGTGGGGGTAGAGGTGGAAGGGGCAAACCCCCACATGACCGGCAATTTCTTTCTTGGCAGGGAAGACCCCGCGCCCGGCTTGCGTTTCTACCCTGTCGCCTTAGCCCTTCGCACCACCCCCTGGACTCTCGCCGGCTTGTTGCTATTGCCGCTCATCAGTTGGCGCGTATCACGCTTTGTAGCACAGACCCCCCATCAGGTAAAAACCCAACGCAGCGGCTTTCACGTCCGGGATATGGCACTCCTCGCCCTATGGATTATCCTGTTTGTTGCAGCCATGAGCATCTTTCCCAAAAAGTTCAACCGCTACATCGTGCCGGTCTTTCCCGCGCTAGACATCCTTGCAGCAGTGGGGCTAGTCGTTAGTATTGGGCTAGTGGCACAAGTAGTCGGTACATGGGCAAGCCAGGTACGCACTATCGCCATAGTCATCATCAGTGGGGCAGCCCTGGTCAACGTTGCCTGGGTACACCCCTATGCCATCGCCTACTATAACCAAGCCCTGGGTGGGCATGCGATAGGTGTCCGTACCTTCTCGGTGGGGTGGGGCGAGGGGCTAGAGCAGGTGGCGGCGTGGATCAATGCCCAAGAGAACAGTACCGGCGTGGTGACGGCGGCGATCATGACCAAGAGCATCAACCCCTACCTACGGCATGGCGCACAGGCAACTGCCCCACACAAGGGCAACCTGCCCGATAACACCGGCTATGTGGTCGTTTCTATCTACCAAGCGCAAGGGACAGTCTTTCCTCCCTTTGACCAATTCTATGGAAACCAATCGCCGGTGCATACCATCCAAGTACATGGGGTAGACTATGCATGGATATACGAAGTGCCGCCAGAGGTAGCGCATGTGCGAAAAGCAGACTTTGGTGCTACTATAGAGTTACGCGGTTATGCCATGCAGCAGCCGCCAAAACGAGGCGCACCATTCGTCTTGCACCTTTTCTGGTATGTCCAACAACAACCGCCACCAGAAGATTACTGGTTATTTGCCCACATCATTGGTGAAGATGGGCAGCGGTATGGGCAGGTAGATATGCCCTATCCCACCAGCACATGGCAACCCCACCGCTACCAGACCACCGAACTTGCGCTAACGATACCAGAACATACGCCAACGGGGACATACACCGTAACGCTAGGAATGTACCATCCTAAGCACCAACAACGTCTTCCCTTAACCAGTGCGTTTGTTGCAGACCCACAACTTGACGGACCACACACCCTTATCGTCACAACAGTTCATCTTGACCAACATAACCAATAAGTGGTACTATGATTTTTCCCACAATAGCGGGGGGGGAAAGCTCGGATGTAAGGCACCATCCCTGCCTCCCAATGTTGTAGAGAAAGGGTATTCCTATGAAAGACAATGCTGTCATTCCAAATTGTACTCGATTATTTTTGGAGGAGCATGACCAACTCATATATGCAACCCTGCATGACATCTTGCACCAACGGCAAAACACCTATAGAACCCTAGAACATGCACAACAACACCAATTATTGCACCATATTGTTGCAGGTATCACCCATGCTCTTAGGCAAAACGAGGCAACATTGTTGCTTCAACTTGGCAATACCTTAGCCAAGCACTACCCATCTATCATGAGCATTAGCCCATATTCTTTTGTGTTGCTACTCCATAGAGCACTCTTTACGGTGCTTAGAAAAGCCTTTTTTGTCAATCCAAAACAGACCCAACCCGTATGGGAAACCCTCGAAGCCTTGTTTGACGAAGCCCTTTGGTTAGAAAATCCGCAACACCACACCTGTTGCAAGAACCAAAAACAGGATTTTCCCTTGCACAAACAGCAATATAACAATGGGCAAGGGTTGGTTGCCAAACCTGAAGCAGAACTTCAGACAGTCAGGCAACAGGATGAGGGACTTCGCCTAAGTGAAGCAATGTACCAGGCGATGTTTGAAAAGAATATGGCAGTGAAACTCTTGATAGACCCCAAAGATGGCAAAATTGTAGATGCCAACTCTGCTGCCTGTAGTTTTTATGGCTATACTCGTGAAATGATGCAATCGTTGCATATCAATGATATAAATACTTTGCCCACAGAACAGGTCGCAGAACTTATGCAGCATGCTGCTTCTAGCCAAAAGCTCTCGTTTCAGTTTCAGCACAAAACCCGTTCAGGTGAAATACGCACCGTAGAGGTCTATTCAGGTCCTATCCAGATACGCGGACGAACCTTGCTTATTTCTATTGTGCATGATGTGACAGACCGCCAACGAATGGAGGCAGATTTGCGGAGTAGCGAGGCACGATACCGCGCTATTGTAGAAGACCAAACCGACTGTATTTGTCGCTTTCTGCCAGATGGGACACTGACCTTTGTCAATGATGCCTACTGTCGCTATGTTGGGAAAACTCGTGAAGAACTTTTGCCTAGCCCCGCCTATCTCTTTTCGCAGAATGGCAAAAAAACCGACTACCTCGCCACGTTTGATATACACCGCCCGGTAGCAACTTCAGAACACCAGATTGTCACAGAAACGGGAGAAGTACGCTGGCAACAATGGACAGATCGGGCAATTTTCAATGCAGAAGGTCACATCGTAGAGTTTCAGTCTGTGGGACGCGATATTACCGATAGGATACAAGCAGAAAATGCCCTTCAGGTACAACGCGATCTCGCCTTTGCCCTCAGCTCTACCAGCGATTTGCACGAAGTCCTAGACCATATCCTCGATGTCGTTATGCAAATAGATGGGATAGATTGCGGCGGGGTCTATTTGGTCAATCGGGCTGACCGTAGGTTGTACCTGTTCATTCACAAAGGATTGTCACCAGAATTTGCCAAACAGGTTTCCTTTTTCACAAAAGACTCCTTTTATAGCCAACTGGTCTTGCAAGGCACCCCCTACTATGGCACCTTTGCTGATGTACAACAACAGTTTGAAGCAATCCCCAACCCTGATAAGCTCCAAGCCCTCGCTATTTTGCCCGTGCGCCACGAGGGACAGATTATTGCCACCTTGCATTTTGCTTCACATAACTACGACTACATCCCGAAACAATCCCGCAGTATGATCGAGCTGCTCGCCGCCCAAGTCGGTGGGGTGATAGCGCGGGTGCGGGCAGAAGAAGCCCTCCGCGATAGCCAGAGCAATTTGCAACGACTCTTTGATACCCTAGATGATTACCTGTTTATCTTTGATACCGACTGTAACATCCTGCACTTTAACCCAGTGGTCGCCTATCGGCTAGGCTATACGAATGATGAATTGCATCATATGCGGATGCATGAGGTGTATGACCACACCCAATGCCAAGCTATTGAGCAGGTATTTCCAGCCATAGCAAGGGGAGAGACCGCAGTTTTTACCGTGCCGCTCCTGACCAAAAGCGGCAGGGCTATTGCGGTAGAAACACGGGTGATGCAGGGGACATGGAATAATGCGGATGTGCTTTTTGGCATTTCCCGTGATATTACCGAGCTCAAACGGGCTGAGGAATCGCTGCGGTATGCCAATGGCAAGCTGCAATCTACGGTGAATCATCTGGAGCAGCGCAATCGAGAGATCACCCTGATGAATGAGATGGGCGACCACTTACAGTGTTGTCGCTCTATACAAGAAGCCTATCGGGTTATTGGGCAATATGCCGAACAGCTTTTTACCGGCTATTCCGGGGTGCTCTATATGCTGAACCATACCCGGAATATAGCCCAACTAGCCACGACATGGGGGGATGAATCGATAGAAGCGGTACCCTTTCCCCCCAACGAGTGTTGGGCATTGCACTATGGACATATCCACTGCATGAAACAGACTGCCCCACAACTGCCCTGTCACCATGTCATAGCCTCAGAATCTACTTCGTATCTCTGTGCGCCCTTGATAGCTCAGGGGGAGATCCTAGGGGTGCTCCATATTCGCAATACGCCATACAACAATTCCCTGCTGTCTGAACGCTGGTCGCAGCTTGCGACCACGCTGGCAGAGCATATCGCACTGGCACTGGCAAACCTCAGTTTGCGGGAACAACTCCATTACCAATCTACCCATGATAGTTTAACTGGCTTGTATAACCGCCGCTACCTAGAAGAACGACTTGAAACCGAATTGCAGCGGGGAATACACTATCGCCATCCCATTGGCATTATCATGTTGGACATAGACCACTTCAAACAGTTTAATGACACCTATGGACACAAGGCAGGTGATGTGATGCTGCAAGAGGTAGGCAAGTTTCTCTCGGCAACCATTCGCGGTGAAGATGTCGTGTGTCGCTATGGAGGCGAGGAGTTTACGATTATCCTACCCACAGCCTCGTTGGAACATACGCGCAAGCGGGCAGAACAGTTGGCACAGGGGGTAAGAAGGCTCCAGATAGCCTATGATGGCAACCTGTTGGGGACCGTCACCCTGTCGTTTGGTGTGGCGTGTTTCCCGAAACATGGCGTAACCAGCGAGTCCTTGATACGGGCAGCAGATGTTGCCCTCTACCATGCCAAAGATCGCGGACGTGATCAGGTAGTCGTAGCCGATTCGGTGCTTGGGCTATCAGAACTGCTCATGCATTGCTAGGAGCTATGTCGAGTGTTGGCTATGGATATGTCGAGTATTGGTTAATGCATACAATTCTTATGCGACAAAATTTGTACACTCTCTCTATAGCATATCTTCGCATGAAACGTTACAATAAAGGCTGAGTTTAATAATAACACGACACAAAAACCAAAACTCACCGCCTCACAGGACATCCCCGGTTTGCGAAGGTGCATCCAGTCCAGACGGAACAAGACGCTGTACTGTCATACACTCCTGTCTATGACCATTGTGCAGAAGATACAATACTAAACGTCTCTGTTCAAGACTACCATGCGTATATGGTATAATCATACCTATTGTTCAAATATAGCTCAACCCGTTAGGGTTGGGAATACACACAATCCCATACGGTAGCTTTTGGAAAGCTCATTTTTTAAGGAGGAAGATTTTATGACACTGGACGCAAAAGGCGTGCTCAAATTGGTGAAAGAGAAGAATATCCAGATGATAGACTTCCGTTTTACGGATGTCCCTGGTACATGGCAACACTTCTCTATCCCCGCACAAGTCCTCGAAGACGAGATGTTTGAGGAAGGTCTGGGGTTTGACGGTTCATCAGTTCGTGGCTTCCAGGTCATCAACGAAAGTGACATGCTGGTAGTTCCCGACGCAAGCACTGCCTTTGTTGATCCGACCCTTGAAGTCCCAACACTTGTGCTCATCTGTGACATCAAAGACCCGATTACGGGCGAACACTACTCGCGTGACCCGCGGTATGTTGCACGAAAAGCTATGGACTATCTCACTTCTACTGGTATTGCTGATACGAGTTTTTGGGGACCAGAGGCTGAGTTTTTTCTGTTTAGCAGCACCCGCTATCAGTCCGATCCCAACATTTCCTTCTATGCGGTAGATAGTGATGAGGGATGGTGGAATAGCGGTTTGGATACGGGGATGAACCACGGGCAGCAGATCCCTCCCAAGCGGGGCTATTTCCCCTGTGCCCCCACCGATAGCCAGCAGGATATTCGGAGCCAGATGGTACTCAAAATGATGGAAGTGGGCATTAATGTTGAAGTCCACCACCACGAGGTCGCTACTGCTGGACAGGCAGAGATTGATATGCGGTTTGGTCCGCTTTTAACGATGGCAGACAATATCCTCAAGTACAAGTATATTGTCAAGAATGTCGCCCGCCAGTTTGGGCTAACTGCCACCTTTATGCCAAAGCCGCTCTTTGGTGACAACGGAAGTGGTATGCACACCCACCAGAGCCTTTGGAAAGAAGGCGACAATATCTTCTTTGACGAGACGGGTTATGCCCACATCTCTGAGGCAGCACGCTACTACATCGGCGGTCTGCTCAAGCATGCCCCGGCTATTCTCGCCTTTGCTGCACCAACAACCAACTCCTATCGCCGGTTGGTGCCAGGCTTTGAAGCTCCCGTCAATCTTGTGTACTCCAAGCGTAACCGCTCGGCTGCCTGCCGTATCCCCATGTACTCTAGCAGTCCCAAGTCCAAGCGGGTTGAGTTCCGGTGCCCTGACCCAACCTGTAACCCCTACTTGGCATTTTCTGCTATGCTTATGGCAGGGTTGGACGGCATCCAGAACAAGATCGACCCGGGTGATCCGCTGGACAAAAATATTTACAATCTGCCGCCGGAAGAGCTGGCCGAGATT
>CAZLKK010000144.1:0-9202 GCA_964559995.1 uncultured Chloroflexaceae bacterium | reverse complement strand
AAGATTGTCGTGAACAGTGACGAGCAGGCCACCATCCACATCGGCGAACAGCGTCCCATCATCAAGAGCACCATCGACAGCAGTTTGATACCCAACAGTGCCGCCGCCAGCGAATCCCCCGCCACCGCCACAACGGGAAGGCTCAGGTAAAGCCAAACGGGACCATAGCTCAATGCCGCACGGTTTGCCGAGGAACTGAGCGAAGCCTGCCAGTGATCATCAACGAGCAGATGACGCGATTCGGGGAGGTAAGGGTTTGCGCCATAGTGGGTCGCAAGTCGGGCTTGCACCACATAATCGCCGGCATCATCGCTCAACAGGGGATAGGCTACCAACATTCCCCCCCACACAACAACCAACAGCACCCAATGGAGCCAGCTATGCCAAAGCCGACTCGCCGCATAGGGATGGTGCATAAGCCAGCGCATCACCTGCCAATAGAGCACCGCCAACATTGCATACCCCAAACAGCCAACAAGCAAAAACACAAGCCCCCTATTATGGGCTGACAACAGAGCATAGAGGGGCGAAAACTGGCTTTTGTGTTGGGGGAAAAACTGCCCTTGTGGAGTAGTAGGGTCTGCGTAGGCAGCCAATGGTACCCCCCCCGCCCCCACCACCGCCGCCATCGCCGCACCCATGCCATACCCCCATGCCAAAGGAACCCCCGCCCCTCGTTGGCTAGTGCTCGTCATCGTATGATAGGGTATGGAAGCTACGAAATGGGGACGGTGTTTCCGTAGAGATTGGCGTGTGTTCTGGACCGTCTGCCTGCTGAGACGGGACCAATGGCACCGGTGAGAGGTCAATAAACGGGACATCTGTCCTATCATCTTCCCCCGCATCACCCGGTACAGCTGGTGGCACAGGTGAAGTATCTTCAGCCTCCCCCGCATCATCCGTTGGTCTTTCTGGAGGACCTTCTGGCTCAGGCGCAGGGAAAAACCCCGGCTCTGGTACCAAGATAGAAGTTGGTTCTGGGGCAGTGGCATCAAGGGGAGTTGAGGTAAGCTCTGGTATTGGTGCCGTTCCAGGCTGTGGCATCGGCTCCGTTATCGGGTCAGTAACCGTAGGCACAACCGGCTCCCTATCCTCCGTCTCTGTTAGTAGCGGGGTTTCTGTCAAAGACGGCGCAGCAGTATCAGTAGTAGCAGCAGCATCAGCATCAGTAGTAGCAGCAGTAGGGGAAAACGTAGCCGTAATCGCTGCGGTGGGCAAAGGTGTTGTTACCGTAGTCGTCACATACGCCGTTGCGCTAGGGGTAGGAGTTGGGGTATCTTCTGCCGTTGGCTGGGGCGTGGGGGTAGGGGTTGGGGGCATCACCAACGAAACCGTCACCTGGGGGATGTCCTGTGCCATCGTTACCCCATCTGGCAGCACTATATCAGGCGTGAGGGTGTAGGTGCCGGGGCTTAACCCCTGCACATCAACCGTAGCAACGAGGGTTTCCTCATCTACCCCTGTCAACGATGACGTAAAGCCATTGACGGCTATATACAACAGATGGGGGTCATGGGTCTCTTCCAAATCTTGCGTATTGCCTGTCACTTTGACAGTAAAGGGAAGTTGTACTTGGAATGGGCGCAGCAGCGGCAAAATCTGCACCTTGACCAGCACCTCAGACTCCTCGCTGCGATGGAGAGAAACCCCAGGCGGCAGGTTAATACTCACCCGTTTTGATACCACATCGGTAGCCCCGAGAATATTTACCGCTTCGGTCTCTACTTGGCTAATGTTGTCAAGCCAACGCGAACTGCCAGAAATCGTGATGAGGGGAGGATCGCTGCGAACCTGCGTCACGACATACCCAGACGCTGGCACCCCCTCAATATGCCCAAGAACAGGGACACGCTTTAAGCCAACGACTGACCGAATGGGGATAAAGACCTTAACCGCAGCCGGGTTGGCTGTCACCCCCTCGACCATCTCCTTGTTGGCATCAAGCGGTTGTATCTCGCGGGTAGATTCAAAGTTGGTGCTGAGTTGGTCAATATTGACGCTCAATTGAGCACTCGCCACCCGCTCAACCCGGTTAAGCGGACCTTTCACGACCACTGAGGTAATAGGCTTGCCCTGAAACGTCACTTGCGAGTCGCCGCGCTCAAAACTCGCCGGCAGATTGCCCCGTACTTCCAGCGTAATTGGCACCGTCTTCGTGATCACCTGATCCAGCCGCACCTGCACAAACTCTGGGTCGGGGTCTATCGCTGAAAAGTTTTTCATCCGCAGGTCAGTGCGAATGAGTTCAACATTGACCGGTATTTGATGATCCCCCGGTGTGAGATTGGCTAATTCTACAAAGACATTCAGGTGTTTTTGGCTCAGTTTGGTGAGGGTTTGTTGGTCGGCACGCACCGAGAGATTGACCGTAGAAAGGGTCGTTTGGTCTGATCGGGGCATCCCGTCTTGGTCAACAATGACCAACCCTACGGGCATATCCTGGACCTGCACAACCATCCCTTCAAACGAGGTACTTCGATCAGGGTTTTCTTGGTAGGACACGTAAATCCACAGCGCAAAGCTGAGGAATACTGCAAACACAAACCCCCATCCATGGGTGCGTAGCCATATCACGAAGAGAGTTCCTCCAACGGGACATTAAGCATTTGCGCCAACATACTGCGAAGCCGGGTTTCGTTCAAATGGCTGATCATTCTGCCATCAAAGACCAGCGAGATTGCCCCGGTCTCTTCAGAGACGACAACAATCACTGCATCCGACTGTTCGCTCATCCCCTTTGCGGCACGATGACGGGTGCCATAGCGGCGATGCCCAATCACATCTTCACTCAAGGGAAGAACGACATTTGCTGCCAAGATACGATTATCGCGCAAGATGACCGCCATATCGTGCAATGGAGAGTTGGGGTAGAAGATATTGAGCAACAACGGCACGGCTAAGCGCGAATCGAGAATAACCCCACGGTCTGCATATTCTTGCAAGCGATTGGAGCGTTCTATGACCATCAATGCCCCCATACGCTGCTTGGAAAGCTGCGAGGCAGCCCGGCTCACGCCATTGATAGTATCGAGTAAATCGGGACGGTCACTGTTGCGAAAGGAGAGGCTCAACACCCCCCCGGTACGCCCTAGCGACTCCAGTGCTCGGCGTAGCTCTGGTTGGAAGAGGACTGGGATAACGACAATGAGGGCAGGGTAGATAACCGTACGCAACAACCAGTTAAAGGTCGTTAATTCGGGAACAGCGGTGCTTAAAATGAGCGAGACAACCAGCAACATGCCAATCCCCCGCAGTGCCCGCATAGCGCGAGTTCCCCGAATAACCTCAAGGAGCCAAAAGAACAGCAGGGCAACAAGCAGAATGTCCAGGAGGGTAAACCACGGTTGTTGGCTCAGTCGCCCCCAAAAGCGTATTATATCTAGCATAACAAAGACAACAACAGATAGGTCAAGGGCAACACCTCTTCTTCAAACCAGAGAACGGTCCCCAGTTCATCACCAATCCCCTACGTGCTAACACCTTCTTGCTGCTCAAGCATCCGATTGGCTGCCGCAAGCAACGCTTCTACCCGGTCTGAGTCCACCTCTTCCATCTTGAGCATACGTTTGTAGAGTTGTACTGTCTGCCGATATTCCCCACGGCGCATAAGCATATCTCCAAGCAGGTGGTAGGCTTCTAAATCTTTTTGGTCTAATCCAATAATCTGGTGCAATTCAGCAATGGCATTTTCATAATCGCGCTGCTCGGTAAAGATGCGAACAATCTGTTTTTTCTCTGCTATCGCCTCTTTCGTACGGAAAGCCAACGTGTGCATAATGGCAAGCCACTGTCGCGCCTCTATATCATTGGGGGCAATCTGAACAATTCTATCATAGACTACCCGGACCTCTTCTTGCTTACCCTGCATCCAGAGTATCTCGGCTACCTGCTGCAAACTAGCGAGCGCATCTTTTATCTGCCCCGCCTTGCGCTGAAGTTCTGCTACCCGCTTCAACCCCTCTACCCCCTTGTCCGGGTAGCCCCGGCGGATATTCAGCCGGGCGAGTTTGCTGCCAATCGAGATGTTGTTGGGGGCGAGTTTGAGCGCATCTTGTAGCGTCTCTATCGCTTGGTCAAGATACTGGTTGGTTTCATAGTGGTCTGCTAGGTCTACCAATTGGGTGATGGCATCATTGAGTTTGCCCTGCCGGAAGTAGACATCTGCCAACTTGGTATAGATAGCCCGATCATAGGGTAACAACCGGCGAGCTTCAACAAGGGCTTGCTCTGCCCCTTCGAGATCATCGGTAGCAGCATAGGCTTCAGCCATACGCCGCACCAAATTGCCTTGTGAGAGGGGAATAGCAAAAGGATGTTTGATAGACGGGTCTATCTGCGTCTCCTTTGCCAACTCCTGCCCAACCCGCAGTTGCGCTAGGGCTTGCTCTGCCTGCCCCAAGGCAATATGGCTGTCTGCCATAGCCTGATGGACCAGCACTTTGGGCAACAACGGGGTTTCCCCCTCCATATCAATGAGATGAAGGGCTTGTTCGAGTTCAAAGAGAGCAGAGGTATGTTGATTACTATACTGCTGAATAATCGCCAGAATGTAGTGCAAAATAGGCATATCTGCGACCATCAAGCCCGACTGATACTCCGCTTGCACAACGGTATTTTCATGGGGGTGGGCTTTGATTTTTTCAAGCAATGTTGCCAGCGAATCCCATATTGTGCCAGGTTGCTCACCAAGCACCGCCAACGACATATTGATATGGGCAATAGTCCGTATATCCTCTGGGTCTATATCCAATGCTCGCTGAAACTCGCCTAACGCAGCTTCGTGCCGTTCGAGCTTAAACAGCGTCATCCCATATTCGCTGTGTAATACCTTGTTGCGTGGTGCCCACTGGAGCACCCGTCGATATTCCTCTAGGGCTTTGTTAGTCTGCCCCATACGGAAGTAGCTCGATGCTACCATAGCCAGTTGGTCTGCCGCCTCATCGGTGCGCCCAACCTTGTGCAATAAACTTGCTAGATTAGCCCGCATATTGGTCACATCTGGCGAGAGGTCTATTGCCCGGTAGTAGGCAAGAATAGCCTGTTCATGTTCTTCACGAACGGAATAGGTGTCTATGAGGATTTGATACTTGTTGAGGGCTTCTTTTGGTCGGTGCTGCCGTTCGTAGATTTCGCCTTTGCGAAGGTGAATAGGCAGGTAGTTGACATCAAGACGAACTACCTCGTGGCAGGCATCCAATGCTGCCTCAAGCAACCCCTGCTCCAGATACCGCTCACTGGCAACCACCCAACGCTTGACGGTCTCATCTATCCCCGTAGTATCAATCGGCGTTATCGGCTTGGCATCGGGGGATTCGGGGGGGTGGAGCGTCTCTATGTCAGCCAACGGGTCGGGAGCAGGCATCGGCTCAACTGGCAACCCCAGTTCATCAGTCGTTTCGTGTGTCCCATCACGCAAGAAATCGGTAATCGGGCGAATCTTGCCCCAAGTTTCGGGCATAGATTGCCCTTCTTGTTGGGGAGGGGGTTTTGCCACGATATTTTCATCAGGAGAAGTCAAAATACCTGTGCCAAAGGATCGGAGTTTGGCAAGCATACTATGCTCGGTCATCTCCTTTGCGCGGCGGTTAAACTCAGCGGCACGCTCTTTGCCCCAACGTTTGCTCTGGAGAAAGCCTGCCAGCGTGGTATAGAGCGAGGCAGCCCGTGCATGGTCGCCAAGATGCTGGTATATCCCAACGACACTCTCATACATTTGGATGAGGTCTTCTGCCTCAGCCTTACCTATCGTCTCCAGGTCTACCAAACGAATAGCCTGCTCAAATTCCTGAGCGGCTTGGGGGAGTTGGTTTTGATCTTGGTAGCAGGAGCCAAGCGTATAATGGGCAGAAAGGGCATACTCAGGGTCAGCCGATGCTTTGGTGAGCATCTTAATAGCCGAGGGTATATCCCCCTTTTCTTGGTATAACAACCCAATGCTATACAGCACATCGGCGCGGTTCATACCGCCCGCTATAGCCCGTTCATACTCTTTGAGTGCTCCATCTACATCACCCGCTTCTTGCAGCTCAATAGCATGGGCAATCACTTTCTCCAGCGCAAACTGTTGAGAACGTAGCCCTGTCCCACCAGATGAATGAAGTGCAGGACCACTATACCCCGATGATTCGCTTTCTTCTGGGGTTTCTGATTCCAGACCAGCAGCACGCGCCATAGACTCATGCAAGACAGAAAGCAATTCTTTGGCTTCCCGGCTCTGTGGGTCGAGCCGCAACGCGACCTCTGCACTAGCGGCGGCTTGGTCCAGGTTGCCCTTGTCCCGGTAGCGGCGAGCAAGGTTGAGATGCTCAACCGCGGCTTCAGCAGTAGCGTTTGTTTCTTGGAGCAGCTCAGCTAATCGTTTGCGCTGATCGTCCATATCGGGACGTAACCGCACAATCTCCCGCAGGACGAGAATAATTCGCGCTGTAGCCCGCCGTTTTTGATGCACTTCAGCCAATTGTTGGTAGGTAGCAACAGCGGCTTCAATATTGCCTTGACCTTCATACGTTTTCGCAATGTATTCGAGGAAGTAGGGATTATTGGTGTCAGCAGCATGCAGTTCTTTGAGAATTTTCAAGGCTTTGTCAAGTTTGCCTGTATGAAAGAGGGCAATTGCTGCCGATGTCCGAGCGTCAACATCTTGGGGAAATTCTTGGAGAGCTCTTACCGCCCCCTTGAGCGCATCATCCCATCGCCCCTGTTGTGCTAACTCCCGGTTTTGTTCCATTGCACGGTCATAAATAGCCCGATTGCCAGCCATAACCACTGCTACTTTCTAGCGATAATCACCGCGTGATCATCGTCAAATTTGCTGCTGTCTGTTGTGCTCTCAACGTTCCCAACCCCATGAGTTGTCCCAAAGGCTCCTACGTTCCAAGAGCAATTTTGCTTTATCCCAAACCAAGTAAGGTCAAAATCAAGGCTTTCTGGACATGCATACGGTTTTCCGCCTGATCAAAGACGACAGATTGGGGACCATCTATCACATCGGCAGTGATTTCCTCCCCACGATGGGCAGGGAGACAATGCATCACCAGCGCATCAGGACGCGCTTGGGCAACCAATGCCGCATTGATTTGATAGGGCTGAAAGACCGGGCGGCGACGGGCTGTTTCATGCTCCTGCCCCATCGAGGTCCAGACATCAGTATAGATGACATCTGCCCCGGTTACGGCATCAGTTGGGGAGGAGGAAAGCTGTATGCTCCCCCCATGTTCTGCTGCCAGCCGTTCTGCATAGGAACGCATATCTAGTGATGGGCGATAATCCATCGGACTGGCAACATGGATGTGCATTCCAAGCAATGCCCCCAACAACATCAGCGAATGACAAACATTATTGCCATCGCCCACATAGGCAAGACGCAACCCATCGAGTTTGCCCCGATGCTCCAACAGCGTGAGCATATCGGCGAGAGCCTGACAGGGGTGCTCGCGGTCTGACAAGGCATTGATAACCGGTACCGTTGCATAGCGAGCCAACTCTTCAATTGTCGCATGCGAAAAGACCCTCGCCGCTATAGCCTGCACCCATCGGCTGAGGTTGTGTGCTACATCTGCGACACTTTCGCGCCCCCCCATATCAATATCGTTTGCTGATAGATAACTGCCATGTCCACCTAGCTGCGTCATACCTGCTTCAAAGGCGACCCGCGTGCGAAGCGATGGTTTTTCAAACACGAGAGCTAAGGTCTTGCCACGGAGCGGGAATGTCGTATGCCCCTTATTGTGCCACTCTGCCTTGAGCGTTTGTGCTCGCAAAAGCAGGGTTTCGGTATCTGCACGGGAAAGATCGGCTGCCGAAATATAGTGGTTTTGCATGAAGCTCGTTAATCCTCTTCTTCATCGAATCGTTCAAAAATATCATCAAGCTGCTGGTTGAGCACCGACTCGATGACCGATGGAGTCACATACCCAGATCGGGTGAGGAGCTCGCCAAGCAGCATATTGCGCCCTTTTTGCCGCAGCTGTATCTGTACCGCCAGCACCTCTTTGAGTTGCTCCTGGCTAATGATGCCTTGTGCGACCAAATACTCACCAAGATACTCTGGACCCTTGCTTTCAACAGAGCTAATTTTGTCGCGCTGCTGCATCACGAGGACTGTTGCCAGTTTGTCTGCGGTAAGCATATTGAGCTTGATCAGTACGTCACCAAGCGGCACACGACCAGATTGCCGGTTGTTCTGGATTTCGCGCTGTTCATGCAGCGCAAGCTCCAGCTGTTCTTGGGTAATCAACCCCTCATATATGAGATACTCGCCAAGTTTGCGAGCTTGTGCGGTCTTTGAGGCACTGGTAGAACTATACCTTTCGTTCTCTGGTATCTCTTCCAAAAACTGCTGAAGGTTAAGTATCTCTAATCCCTTTTGGGCAGCTTGATTATCTGGGTCTAGTTCTAGCGTTTTCTGCAAGCAATCACGCTGCTGGTGGACATCTTCCACAACAGCACTCATCCAAAGCCACGCTGGAGCATAGGTAGGGGCATCGAGCAAGATTTCGCGCAACAGTTTTCGCGCCTTTTCGCGCTCTCCTTGCTTCAGTATAGTTACAGCTTGTCGAAATCGTTGTGGTATATCTTGCATACGTTGGTCATCTTGAGCATCTTCGTTCTCTTCGTTCTCTTCATTCTCTGTGAGCAGCTTGGGCAGCTTGGTTATCCAAATGGAGCGAGCCTGAGCCTATTGTTGTGTGCTCCAGCCCTTATCGATAGCCTACCCCTATCAACCTTTTTTTTGAAGAGATGGTCTCTTCTCCATCTCGAAGTTTACGACACTCTTCATTTAGCCGGTAATCATCCGCTGTAATTATGATGGGAGTGCTTAAATCTCTATCAAACACTCGTGAAAAGATACGTGGTTCCAAGTTCATAGGTGCCTGATTACTGGTAATAACCGTTGGCAACTTTCTATTATAACGGTGATTGATAATCTGGTAAAGTTTTTCCCTTGCCCACGGTGTCGTATTCTCTGTCCCCAAATCATCCAGGACCAAAAAGGGGCTATCCCGGATGGTCTCAAACCGAGCATCATATCCCACATCACTTTGGGGACCAAAGGTACTTCGAAGATGGTCAAGCAAATCTGGCACATTGGCAAAGAGTACCCGAAACTCTTTTTTGAGCACCCGATGGGCTATAGCTGCTGCTAAATGGGTTTTGCCACACCCATAGTTGCCAAAGAGCACCAGCCAACCATAGAGTTTAT
>CAZLKK010000143.1:0-9275 GCA_964559995.1 uncultured Chloroflexaceae bacterium | reverse complement strand
ACCCACCGACACCCCAGCACCCACCAACACCCCAGCACCCACCGACACCCCAGCACCCACCGACACCCCAGCACCTACCAACACCCCAGCACCCACCGACACCCCAGCACCCACCACAACAGAGGAAACACCAGCGGGAGAAGTAGGGGCGAGCGAAGTTCAGGAAGATCAGCCGGTACAAATCACTGGCACCTACAGCTATACCAACCCCTTCTTCACAGAACTGTTTGTGCATAATCATATGGTCATATTGGTAGACATCCACGGCTTTGTTGTGCGCGACCCTGAATGGGAATCGCCGGTGGAGTCGCAGGTGTTGGGCTATATGGATATGGATACCAGCGAGCAGCAGGCAACCTATACGCTCAATTTGCCAGAACTTCCCACAGGCACCTTTAACGATGTCAACCCGAATGACGAAGACGAGCAAGGGGTACAAATCTTCGTTGTTGAATATGCGCCTGTTATGGCAGATGGTCCCTTCTATGTGGGCAATGACCCCATGATCGGGTGGCCCTCTAGCGACTCTTCAACAATTGTCGCCACTACGCCACAGGAATCGGGCGAGATCATCGGCGGCAAGCTAATCATCTGGTCGCCGGACGACCAACAACAGTTTCCCCAGGATTTTGGGGATGATGACCTGCTCTTCACCGATGACGACCCGGTAATGGATGTACCCGCAGGCTATAGCGTCATTGACCTAGACGAAACCCCCTTTGCCATCATCCGTGAACCTATGCCAGAAGTAACGCTCTACGAGGCAGAAGATGCCGGGATGAAAGACTACACCGACAGCAGCTACAGTGAAGCCTTCCAACAGCTTGTTGAACTGTTGCGGGTGCGCTACGCCTTCCCGGAGAAAGCCCCCGATTGGGACGCACTAGAAGACGAATTATTGCCCCGCATTGAAGCAGCAGAGGAAGAGGAAGACGTTATTGGGTTCTGTGAAGCCCTGATGGTCTTTGTTGCAGCATTTGAAGATGGACATGTCGGCACCGTCTGCGACCCACAAGAATCCGGTGGCGGGTCTTTTGAAGACTTCGAGCGGCTGTTCCCGCTAGGCGGCTATGGACTCGCCATACGGCAGCTAGACGATGGGAGCGTGCTGGTCGTCAATGTCAGCCGGGGTAGCCCGGCGGCAGACGCTGGCATGGTGCAAGGGGCAGAGATACTAACCTTCAACGGCGAGGAGATTACCCAAACGATTCGCAATGAGCCATTGCTCATTGGCAACTCCTTCTCCACCGACCATACCCGGCAGTTGATGCAAGAAAAATTAGCCTTACGTGCGCCTATAGACACCCCCGCCCAGGTAGGCTTCAAAAATCCTGGTATGGAGATGACCCAAACCGTCACAATGACCAGCATCTTTGAGTTTGACAGCTTCCTCTTTTCCAATGACGAACCCCGTACCGACCAACTGTTGCCAGTAGAATTTGAAATCCTGGAAAGTGGGGTTGGCTACATCAGTCTGAACTCCAACATGGACGACATGCAGCTCACACTACGACTGTTTGAGCGAGCGTTGCAGCAGTTTGAAGAGAACATGATAACGGACATCATCATAGACCTGCGCCACAACGGGGGCGGGATTATGCTCAGTTATGCCAGCTTCTTCACCGCCGAAGAGCTCACCATGCCCTACCACGAGTACTACAATGAGGAAACCGGCGAATTTTCGCCGCCTATCAACACTGCCCCCCCCCTCGTAGAACCGTGGGAGCGACAGTATTTTGCCAATCAGATAGCCGTCTTGGTAGGCCCATCGTGTAGCAGTGCGTGTGAAGGGGAAGCCTACCTTTTCAGCCAACTGCCCGATATTGACACCTTCGTTGTGGGACATTATCCCACCGCCGGGATGTTTGGCGAAGTAGGGCGCGGACAATTTTTGCTGGCACCGGGGGTCCAGTTTCAAGCCCCGTTTGGTCGCCCGGTGTTGCCCTCTGGTGAGTTGTTCATTGAAGGCACCGGTATCACCCCCACGGTGCAAGTGGAGCTCACCAGCGAAGCCCTGCTTGGCGAGGATGATGTGGTGCTCCAAGCGGCAGAAGATGAACTCCTGAGCCGACAGCAGGCAGCAGCAGAGCAAGAAATGCAACAGTTTATGCCGCCCCCGACTGAGGTCGTTACCTACAACGCTGGCGAGGTGGTGGTACGCGAGACCATCGGCTTGTCGCTTACCGTCATAGACGATTGGCAGGTGATAGACAGCGGCGGTCCACGCGACTTCGTGATGCTGTATCCAGTGGGTGCGCCGCCAACAAGCACCATCCCCCTGATCAGGATGGGCGCAGGTCCCGTTGAAGACATGTTCTTTGGCAAAGAGGTAGACCCAGAAGCATCGTTGGATGACTGGATAGATACGATGGAGTATGCCGAGGAGGAGATTATCAGTAATCGGACTGATATAACCGTAGACGGCAACCCCGGACGTATGCTTGACCTACGCTCTGATGATGTGGCAGATGGGGAAGCCCATTTTCGTATGGTCTTTGTACGACTAGACGACAACCGGCTCTTCTTCTTGCAAATGGCTACCCTTATGGACGAGTGGGACGAGGAATCGTTTACCGAAATCATCGATGCTATCAGCTTCTTTCCCCCGGAAGAATCCAGCGATATAGGGATGGAAGAATTGCCATCCATAGGAGAAGCGGGAGGCGAACTAGTCAGCGAGGAAGGCGGGTTTGCGGTGACTGCACCAGAGGGGTGGTTAGCGCAGCAGGAAGGGACCAATGTCTTCTTGACCAGTACCAACTCTGAACAGTTTATCCTGATGTTGAGCGAAAGCAGCGAAAATCTGGCAGGAATTTTTGGCATAGAGCAAGACGACATTACCGTAGAGGGGTTGCTAGAGAGTATCCAGCAAGAGCTGGAGCTTGAAGCGGAGCCAGAGGATAGCGAAATCGACGGTAAACCGGGACGCATGGTAGAGGTGTCGATGAACGAGTTGGGGCAGACCTACGTTGGGCAAGTTATCGTCTTGGAGCTAGGGGGGGATCGGTTCATGGTGATACAGTCTATGGGACCAGAGGGAGCGTGGGATGAAGCGCAATTTGTGGAGATACTCGATACCCTGCGCTTCCTTGAACCATAGTTCTTGGAATCGTAGCGCAAATCGGGGGCGAGAAACGGGCAGTCTTGCCGCCTGTTTTTCGCCAATTTTGCCAAAATACCCCCCAACAAAGAATACAAGCAAGCCAACTTTGTGTTATAATTGTTGACGATAGCCCTGGATGGCGATTTGCCATTTTCGCAGGGAGGGAGTATACCCGTAGCCAAAACCTGTGCCAGGATGATGCTTGTAAGGAAAGCATCACCTCGGCTGCAAGGGACGTTTAGATGGGTAAAGGATGCATGAGCAACGATGTCGCAAAAACTGATAGTGATGCGAAAGTCATCGAGATGAGCTTACCCAGTAAGCTGGGATATGAGCGCGTAGCCATGGATGCCGCATCTACTCTAGCTAATCGTATGGGGTTTCACGATGACCGGGTTGATGCCCTAAAGACAGCTGTTAGCGAGGCTGTGACAAATGCCATAGAACATGGCAATCAGCATGATGAAGGGCGTAAGGTTGTTGTTATGCTTGATGCCCGCGAAGGAGAGCTTGTCGTTAGTGTCCAAGATGAAGGCAATAAGCAGTTAGACCCCAAGCATGTAACAAAAGTCCCTATCGTTGACGACAAATACCGGGAAGATGCCGTGGATAGGGGAGGTTGGGGGATATGGTTGATCCAAGAATTGATGGACGAAGTAGAGTTTACTACCGCACCATCAGGGGGCAACCAAGTGCGAATGGTCATTCACCTTGAACGGTAGTTTTGAAAAGCCATTCATGATGGAACTTTCTTTTCCGAGTGAATTAGGATATGAGGTTGTTGCACGCGATGCAGTCGCAGCCTTTGCCCGCTGTTTTGGCTTGAATCAAGAGCGCATAGATAATCTCAAAACAGCACTAGGGGAAGCCTGTATCAACGCTATTGAGCATGGAAATAGGCTTAATGCAGACTTACGTGTGCATGTTACCTGCCTTCAGCATCATGATCGGTTGCTTGTTGAAGTCCTAGATCATGGGCAGCAAGAGTATGTCCCTGGGAAGCAACCGTTGACGATTGCAGAAAAGATGGCAGGTCTTGGGCCATTGCGTGGTATGGGTTTGATGTTGATTATGGAATTGAGCGATGAAGCAGAGTTTGTACCGCGCACCGAGGGAAATTGTTTTCGTATGACATTCTACCGCCAACCTTCACCTGTTTCCCACGATTCTGCTGGATAAATCACTTGTTCTTTTGGATGAAGACCCATTAAGGAGTAGTAGTGTATGCTGGAAGATGAACTGACTGTGAGTATCCGTCAACGAGACGGTGTATCTATCATTGACCTTATGGGTGATGTTACCACGTTTGCGGAGGAAAAAATCAACACGGCATACCGAGAGGTAACTTCGGAAGGTTCCCGCTCTGTCTTGTTGAATTTCCGCCAAAATGATTATATAAATAGTGCGGGTATTGCTATTCTCATTGGTATTGTTACTGAGGTAAATCGCAATAACCAGAAACTCGCATTTAGCGGGTTGTCGCAGCATTTCCAAAAAATCTTTCGGATGGTCGGTCTGGCGCAATATGCCGAAATCTACCAAACCGAAGATGAAGGGATTGAAAACTTGAAGGCTGCTGCGACAGCATAATCGATTAGCGCATGCTTTGCATGCTTTGCGTGGGAATTTGCTCCGTATGGGGGATAGCAGAAAAACAAAGGTTTTTTTGGTTAGTCAAGAGGGGCATTGCCCCTCATCTTTTCAACATATGCGTAAGTTCCTCTGGGGTGACAACAGCATTTCCAAATTTCCGAACGACAAGTGCAGCAGCCGCATTTGCCATCTGAACAGCTACCGTGGGGGCTATGTTTGTGATGAGTGCTAGGGTGGTGAGAGCAATAAAGGTATCTCCTGCTCCCGTGGTATCATACACTTCACTCACTTGGGCTGCTTCTATGTGGGTATATTCCAACGCTTCTCCTACCATAGATACTCCATGCGGACCTCTGGTCACTACAACGAGGTGTGCTTGTAATCGTGAACGCAACTCCACTAATCCCAATTGAAAATCTTGCTCATCGCGCAGCGGCGACCCCAGAGCAGCGGCGGCTTCAATGTCGTTGCACCGAAACAGGTCTACCCCGTGGTAGTAGTGGGCGTTTCCCTGGGTATCGACGGTTAGCAAGATGTTATGCTGTTTGCACAGATGCCGCACCGCATCAACCACCGAAGGGGTCAACAACCCAAGTTGGTAGTCAGAACAGAGCACGGCATCTACCTGGGGAACGAGGTTGGCAAGGTTGGCAAGAATACGCTGCTCATCCACGGGGGAGAGCGGGGTTCGGTCTATCGTGTCTAGGCGGGCAATGTGCTGAGGCAAGCGAGGGGCTTGGTGCGCCATAATGCGCGTTTTCGTTGTGGTTGGGCGGTTGGGTAGGGCAATAATGCCATCCGTGCTGATGGCATGCTGGTGCAGTGCCGCAAGCAACTGCTCCCCCGCACGATCTGCCCCCACTACCCCCACTTGCACCACGTTACTGCCCAGAGCAACAATATTGCGTGCCGGGTTGGCGGCGGCACCAAGAATAAGCTCCCGGTGATGCAGTTCCAACACGGGGACAGCAGCTTCCCGCGAAAGACGGGTTGCCTTGCCATAGAGGTATTCGTCTAGCGTCGTGTCCCCCACAACAAGGATACGGTGTCCTGCAAGACGTGCTACAAGAGTTGACCAGGTTTCAGGCATAGTGAGTTAATGCTCTCCCTGGAACCAGGATATAATCGGCAACATTGGTATATCTACCCTATTGCTAGTAAGGTAAATGCAGCTATGAATTATAACGCCTGGTTCGCGGCTTATGATGATCCAGATGAACGCTACCCTCTCACAGATGTGGTCTATTATAGCAAATCTGGGGGGTTGCTTGACGTGGCGCATGATATGGATGCCCTGCGTCAGTATACCCCCACTGAGTGGAAAGCCTTGTTTGAAAGTCGTTGGATGCACACGTCTTGGCCCTATGGGAGCGGGGTATGGGGCAAAAAAGAGTGGGTCTGCCCAACGGTAGATGACGAAAATGTCGTGAGTATGTTTGAAGGGGGAACAAACCTCTTTTGGGCAGAACGGCTAGGGCAGGAGATTGGGGCGCAAAATCTGTGGATTAAACTGTGTGGCAATAGTCATACGGGCAGCTTCAAAGACCTGGGCATGACGGTGTTAATGAGCGTGGTTCGCCAGATGATTGCCGATGGTAAGCCAATACGGGCAGTGGCATGTGCCAGCACCGGCGATACTTCGGCGGCGTTGGCATGCTATGGGGCGGCGGCGGGTGTTCCTACCATCGTCTTTTTGCCAAAGGGCAAGGTGAGCATTGCCCAACTGGTGCAACCCATTGCCCACGGTGCGCTGGTACTGTCGCTTGATACCGACTTTGATGGGTGTATGCGTATCGTGCGCGAGATTACGGCAGATACGTCTATCTATTTGGCAAATTCGCTCAATTCGCTGCGTATTGAGGGGCAAAAGACGGTAGGCATTGAGATTATCCAACAGTTTGATTGGAATGTCCCCGACTGGATCGTCATTCCTGGCGGCAATCTGGGCAATACGGCGGCACTTGGCAAAGGGTTGCTGATGCTGTATGATCTTGGTTTAATAGACCGCCTGCCACGCATCATCTGCGCCCAAGCCCACAACGCCAATCCCCTCTACCAAGCCTACCTCAATGGATACAAGGATTATCAGCCTATGGTAGCCAAACCAACGGCGGCTACGGCTATTCAGATTGGCGACCCGGTGAGTATCCATCGGGCAATTGCTATCTTGAAGCGGTTTGATGGCATTGTTGAAGAGGCTACCGAGCAAGAACTGGCTGATGCTTCGGCGCGGGCTGACAAAACGGGGCTGTATGTATGTCCCCATACGGGGGTTGCGCTGGCGGCGGCTATCAAACTGATTGACCAGGGGGTCATTCAAAAGACGGACAAGGTGACGATTATCTCTACTGCCCACGGGCTGAAGTTTAGCGACTTCAAGGTAGACTATCACAAGCAAGAGCTAGGCGAAGTCGTGAGCCGCTATGCCAATCCCCCAATTGAGGTAGAAGCGAATATAGACAGCGTGCGGCGGGCTTTGGACAAGCATATGCGGTAGGGAAGGGGCAGAATAGCAGGGGAGCATGCTCTCTTGCTGCAGGATGCATCATACCCCCTCGCCCCCGTTTGCTTGCCAGGGCGAGGGGGAGCCGTCCATTCTCCCTTCTCCCGCTTGTGGGGGCAGGGGAGGAGAAAGACTAGCTAGACCCTTATGCAGACGATACGACAATACACCATTCCCATAAGCTACTTTATCATTGGCACGATTGCCATAGCCCTGCGCGTACTTGACCTCGGCGGATTCCTCACGGTAGACGAGGCGACAACGTGGGTGCCAAACTCTTATCGGTTCTTGCGTGTGCTGCAATCTGGCAGCTATGCAACAACCCCCTTTATGGGACACCCAGCCATTACCACGATGTGGCTAGGTACAGGCGGCGTGGTCTTGCGGCGATTACTGTTTGATTGGGGTATCCTGACCAACGAGACCTATCCCCTGGTTCTCGCCCTCAACCGTCTGCCCGTCCCGCTCGTAACCGTTGCCGGGCTGCTCCTGAGCTATCGCTATCTCCAACGGATATTCCCCGCAATAATCGCAGCATTGGCGGCGTTGCTTTGGGCAACCGACCCCTTTATCATCGCCTTTAGCCGGGTGCTCCATATGGATGCGCTTATGGGGACGTTTGCTACTGTTGCCCTCCTTGCTGCATGCCTCTATTGGTATCGTGAACGACATTGGCATTGGCTCATTATCTCTGGCATAGGTACGGGGTTGGCTATCCTAAGCAAGCTACCAGCATTTGTCTTGTTCCCTATTGTGGGGGTAATTGCCCTCACCTCACACACCGGCAAGGGTAATGGGCAAGCAGAATCAGGGCAAGAAGCAGCAGTACAAGCACCGGGTTGGCAAGCGATCATTATCCCCCGTTTACGCGATGCTTTGCCACGGGCAACTCTCTGGGCAATCATCGCTGGTATAACCGTCATTGCCCTTTGGCCCACCTTCTGGACAAACCCAATACGCGCCTATGAAGCCATTAAGTATGGGGTAGAAGTGGAAGGGGGTAGCCCCCATCTGATGGGCAATTTCTTTATGGGCAAAATGAACCCCACGCCCGGACCGCTCTTCTATCCAGTGGCTTTGGCAATGCGTACTACGCCCTTTTCGCTGGTGGGACTGGTTTTATTGCCCTGGGCTATGCGTGATCTTGGGCGCAGGTGGCGACAAGCCAGCACCCGAACAGCGCAACAATCCCTGCTCCTCACCATGCGGACGATCACCGTCTTGACCAGCTGGATTATCCTGTTTGTCGCCGGGATGAGCTGCTTTCCCCTCAAGATGAACCGCTACCTCGTGCCAACCTTCCCTGCGCTCGATATTCTCACCGCGTTCAGTTTGGTGTGGGCGACTACGGCATTGGTCAATCGTATTCAGGGAATGGGGAAAGACCACCAGCATACCCGACCAGTACCCCGCAAACCCAAAGCAGTAGGGGGGATTGTGGCGGTGATTGCGCTGGCGGCGGTGGTCAATGCAGCGTGGTATCATCCCTACCCCATCGTCTACTTTAACCAACTACTCGGCGGGGCAAAAGCCGGGGCGCGTACATTCCTTATTGGATGGGGGGAAGGGACAGACCAGATGGTTGCTTGGCTAAATCAACAGCCGGATATAACCAACGTCGTGACGGTAAGCAGAATGTCGCTCGTGATGAATCCCTACCTACGCGACAAGGCGCAGGCGTATCGCGCTGACGGCGAAGACTTGCCCCCCGACACTGGCTACCTGACTATCTATGCTCGCCATACCCAATGGGACCAACTCCGTCCGCCCTATACCGACTTTCATGACAAGGTGCCCCCCCTTTTGACCGTCAATTTGCATGGCGTAGACTATGGATGGATATATCAGGTGCCCCAGACCATGCCGCATACGCTTACTGCGACATTTGGCGAGAGCATCCGTATGCAGGGCTATGCCATAGACACGTCAGCCATACAGCAAAGCAGCACATTGACGATGACGATACAATGGCAAGTACTCGCGCCAGTAGGCAAAGATTACGCAATCTTTGTGCATGTCTTTGATGAACAGGGAAAGCAGGTGGGGCAGCTTGATGTGCCACTGCTTGACCCACGT
>CAZLKK010000142.1:1651-9345 GCA_964559995.1 uncultured Chloroflexaceae bacterium | reverse complement strand
ACGGTTTGGGGAGCATTGGGCATAAGTGTAAACCTGTTGTGCTAAACGTTGACACCAGTATAGCACATGCTAGGTTGTCTCGTCCTCCCAGGGCTACGTCAACGTCTAAGTTGCCCTCATTCCCTGCCCCTTCAGGCAGCCCCCCCTATCCCCTCGCCTCGCGTCCCCCTGGGGGGAGAAGGGTACCCGTAGGGGCGCACGGCGGTGCGACCAATGTTCAGGTCTCCCTTGCCCTGGCATGGGAGCGGGGGCAGGGGGAGCGGGTCGTTGCTCGCCCTGGAATGGGATAAGGGATAGAGACAAAATGGGATTTGCCCGGCTGACCTACCCATGCGTTTCCCAAAAAATGACAGGATGCTTTATAATGTGACGAAAGAGGCAAATTCAACGTGATGAGGCAACGAGACCATGCCATATACGCTCGCCCTCATCCGTACAGTATTTTTGGAGAGAAACCATGCGCCACCACCCCATACTGGTTATCTGTTTGACCATGCTCGTTGCATCAGCAGCAATCCAGCCGGCTTATGCCAGTCGGCACTATCCCGCATCCTCGCCATCTACCCCCCTGCGCTCACCTATCCCACAAACCCAACAACCCCCAGAAATCTACCAAGATCAGTGGGAACTTGATACCGTGCTCGATTGGCAGGATGGTTTTGTAGAAAATGTGCTCGTCACAAACAACGATGGCGGGGAACTCCGCCTAGATGCCGACCTGTTGGAAGGGCGGTTTATTACTCGCCCCTACACCACAACCTTTGACCTAAACGCTATTGGGGCATTCTGGCGTGCTGAATTGCCAGAAGATACCGACATGCTGCTAGAAGTTCGCGGACGTTCTTCAACCCCCGCCCTCTACCTGAAGAACTATACTGATGCAGATGGCGAGCCGGGTTGGACAGCATGGCAGCCACTCATTACCGCGGATGCTCGCTCCAGGTCTGACGATGGCGCATTTGCAACCGCAAACGTCTTGGCATTCCCATCGGATACCCGCTACCTGCAATTACGGGTGAGCTTTACCAGCGAAGTGCTCAATGCTTCGCCATTGCTTAATGAGATCACCATTGCCTACCTCAACACCGTACAAGGTCCGCCCCAAGCCGCAGGACTGCCCCGCACCCCGATTATCTTTGGGGAAGACACGCTGACCCCACGTCCGCAGCATATCTCGCGTGCTACGTGGAGTGCTCAACGGATAGCCGCGCAACCAAACTATCACACCCCGATGGGTATTATGCTCTATCAGCTTGACATCCTGCCCGGTGTGGAAAAGCCGCTCCCCTTCTTGCGAGCATTGGTAGCCTACCAGACAAAAGTACTTGGATGGGATGATCTCGCCTACCATTACCTAATAGATGAGGATGGCAACCTGTATGAAGGGCGCATAGGTGGTCCCACGTCAACTATCCCGCGCCTCTCTGGTGGCGATAATGCGATACATATTGCCTTTATTGGCAACCTGCAAGCTGCGCCATCTGAGCCAGCCCAACAAACGCTTACCCACCTATTGTCGTGGCTCTGTCAGGCATATGATATTCCCGCGATTGGACACCACCCGGTAGTTGTGGGGGATGAGTACATCAGTCGGGACAACATTACCGCGCACCGCTTGATTGTGCCAGAAGCCCCAGACCCATCACAGGCATGGATTGACCTGCTGCCTTCCCTGCGCGAGCAAGCCGACACGATGACCACCCGTGCTCGCTGGTACTTCCCGGAGGGCAACGTTCGTGATTATGTGCAAAACCTCACCTTCTTGAATATGGGGACAACTGCGGCAAATGTGGGGCTTTCGCTGATGTATGCGGGAGCAACCACCCCACTGGTACATGACCTGACCGTGCCGGGGCAGGGACATAGCATCATCCAAGTAAACGACATTATCAGTGGCACTGCCAGTTTATCAGCTATTGTAGCTGCAAATCAGCCTATCATTGCCGAGCGTAGTATGCAGTTGTCTAGTGACATCAATGTCAATACGGGTACGCCACAGCTTTCCCGTATCTGGTACTTCCCTGAAGGCTCTACCGACAAGCCATTCCTCACCTATCTGGTGCTCTTCAATCCCCATACCGTAGATACAGAAGCTATCATTACCTATATGAAGGGGGATGGGAACCAGGCAGAACAGCGGGTGATGATACGCGCTCAGCAGCGGCTTGTGGTAACGGTCAATGATGTGCTGCCAGGCGTGGGCTTTGGTACCCGCGTCATTGCCAGCCGCCCGATTGCAGCCGAGCGCACGATGCGGTTTGGTCCTGGCGAAAGTGGGGTGCATATGGGACCTGGCATCACCGAATTGTCGCGTTGGTGGTTTTTTGCCGAGGGAACTACCGACCCGCCCTTTGTGATGCGCTTACTGGTGCTCAACCCCCACCCACAGCCAAGCCATACGACCATTACTTTTATGACCCCCGATGGTACGTCACTCAAGCGCAACTATGCCATACCCCCAACAACGCGCTTGGTGGTTGATGTGAATGAGGTTGTCCCCACGCTTGGTATTGCCACGATTGTCGAGTCAGATCGCCCGGTGGCGGCAGAACGTGCCCTCTACTTTGATGCTCGCCAGCTTGAGACAGAAGTTGTCACGACACCCGCACCGACCACAACCCCCCTCACAGATACAGTGGCGACCACACCAACGGAAACAACCTCGCTAACAACGAGTCTCCTGATGGCAACCAATGCTGCACCGATGGCTGGTATGGTAAGTTTTGGGGCTACGCAGCCTTCCTATACGTGGTACTTTGCTCATGGCACAACGAGCAATGCTAACCAGTATTTGCTGCTTGGCAACCCTAGTCGTTCCCAGGCGCAGGTGACGATTGAGTGTGTGCTTGACGATGGCAGTAGAGAGACACAGCGCATTGTGATGCCGTCAGAATCCCGCTACACCTTTGCTGTCCATGATTATTACCCTGACCAACCGGTGATTTCGTGCAAGGTGCAGTCTACGCAGCGCATTGTGGCAGAGCGTTCTATCTACACCACCGGCGAATGGCATGGCGGGTCTACGTCGTCGGGGATCCCTGGCGAGTAGCCTGTTCCCTAACCCAAACCCTTTCCCCCTGGATGAGAAAGGGAACCGAACGAGCCGCGAGTATGAACGAGCGGATGCCAACGAGCCGCGAGTATGAACAAGCGGATGGGGTGGGGGCTAGGGGAAGAGGGGGAGCCGTTCGGTCTCCCCCCCTGCAAGTGGGAGAAAGAAGAGACGTAGCATGCTACGTCATGCTACGTCTCTACAACCGCGGTATAAGGGAGCGGGGGTAATACAGAGGTCTACACCTCTTCTGGCAGCGTCTCCGCTGGTTGGACACTTTCTAGTGTCAACAACACCCCCACCCGTTGAAACTCCAACGTTTCTTGATCATCCGCGAGGACAATCTTGATCCTATCGCCTGCCTGATATTCGTTTTTGATAAGCGCACGGGAAAGCGGAGTCTCTACGAGCCGCTGTATCGTGCGGCGCAGCGGACGTGCGCCATAGGCAGGGCTATAGCCCTCGCGCACCAGCAGATTCTTGGCTTCAGGCGTAATCTCAAGGGTAAGCTCTTTTTCCTGCAACCGTTCGGCAAGCTCAGCAATCTGGATGTCGACAATCTGGTACAAATCCTCCTCGGTGAGCGGCTCAAACAAGATAATCTCATCTATACGGTTGAGAAACTCTGGACGGAAGGTCTGCTTCAACGCATCATCTACCTTGCGCTTGGCTTCCTTCATATCTACCTGCTGTTGCTGCTGGTCAGCGGTGTTGAAGCCAATAGGACGCGCTCGCAGGTGTTCTGTGCCGGCATTGCTTGTCATAATGATAACGGTATTACGGAAGTCTACCGTATGCCCCTGCCCGTCGGTCATGCGCCCTTCGTCAAGCACCTGGAGCATAGCATTGAAGACATCAGCATGCGCCTTCTCTATTTCATCAAAGAGGATAACCTGATAGGGTCGCCGTCTCACGCTCTCGGTCAGCTGTCCGCCCTCATCATAGCCTACATAGCCGGGGGGCGCACCTATCAAGCGGCTAACGGTGTGGCGTTCTTGAAACTCGCTCATATCTACCCGTGTCAGGGCATCCTCGCTGTCAAACATAAATTGGGCTAGGGCTTTTGCCAGTTCTGTTTTGCCCACACCCGTAGGCCCAACAAAGATGAAACTGCCAATAGGTCGGTGGGGGTTCTTCAAACCGCTGCGGGTACGGCGGATGGCATCAGCCAGCGCAACAATCGCATCATGCTGCCCAATGACCCGCTCGTGGAGCCGCTCTTCCATAGATACCAGTTTTTCCCGTTCCGTCTCTAGCATCCGATGTACGGGTATGCCCGTCCAACTTGCTACAATCTCGGCTATATCTTCTTCGTCTACCACTTCGTCAAGGTTTTTGCTGCGGAGCCATTCGTTCCGTTCTTGCTCAAAGGTTTTCTGGAGCGCAAGATATTGGGTGCGGAGCATGGCGGCACGTTCATACTCGCGGTGCGAGCCTGCCTCTTCCTCCTCCTGTTGGAGCCGATGGAGTTCAAGTTCTTGTTGCTTGAGTTCAGGCGGCATGGAGAAGATGTCAATGCGTATCTTTGCGCTGGCTTCGTCTATCAGGTCTATCGCCTTGTCTGGCAAGAAGCGGTTACTAATGTAGCGACTAGAAAGCTGTGCTGCCGCAAAGAGGGCATTGTCCTGTATCTTGAGGTGGTGGTGTTCTTCATAGTGTCGCCGCAAGCCACGCAGCATCTCAACTGTCGTTTCTACGTCAGGCTCTTCTACGAAGATGGGATTGAAACGGCGTTCTAGCGCAGCGTCTTTCTCAATGTGCTTGCGGTATTCGTCTATCGTGGTTGCCCCAATGACTTGCAGCTCGCCACGGCTCAGGGCAGGCTTGAGCATATTGCTGGCATCTATACTGCCCGCTGCCGCTCCCGCCCCCACCACAGTATGCAGTTCGTCTATAAAGAGGATGATACTACCTTTTGCCGATCTGACCTCTTCAATCACGACTTTGAGCCGTTCTTCAAACTCGCCACGAAATTTGCTGCCGGCGACCATGCCGGCTAGGTCTAGCGACAGTAGCCGACGATCCATCAGCATAGGCGGCACATCACCGCTGGCAATGCGTTGGGCGAGTCCTTCTGATATGGCAGTCTTGCCTACGCCGGTTTCGCCTACCATCACGGGGTTATTTTTGGTGCGGCGCGAGAGTATCCGCATAACGCGGGTGATCTCCATATCGCGCCCAATAACCGGGTCGAGGAGGTGTTGGCGTGCTAGTTCGGTGAGGTCAATGCTATATTTGTCTAGGACTTCATAGCGACTTTCAGAACTTGGATCATCAGATCGTTGGGAGCCGCGGGCTTGCATAAGTTCTTGGGAAAGGGTTTCATAGTTCACGTTGAAGGTGTGCAAGATACGTGCTGATGTCCCCTCACGCTCGCTGCTAATCGCCATGAGCAGATGGTCTACCCCTACGTACTGGTCACTCAGCCGATTGGCTTCTTCTTCCGCCTTCTTCACGAGCCGTTGGGTACGGGGGGTGACATAAACTTGGTTGCCATAGCCGTAGTGTCCGTAGACCTTCGGTGATTTTTCTAGCTCTCGTCCAATGCGCTGTGCCACGGCTTCTGTATCAACATTGAGCCGGGTCATTGCCCGGGACGCAATGCCATCGGGTTGTTGCAGGATTGCCAGAAAAATGTGTTCAACATCAAGTTGGGTATGATGCTGGTTTTGCATAATTTCCTGGGCTTCCTGGAACGCTTCCTGGGCTTTTTCCGTAAATCGGTCAAGTCGCATACAACATCTCTGGTATTCAAAACTGCCCATCTTCCCCTCAGCTTTGGGGTCGGTTTGGACAGGGGATAATCTTTGCTCGTGGGGGCTTTGCGCCCCCGTTCATTTTGCTCTACTCCTAGTATAACATAAAAGGATGACATCTATGGTGGTTTTGTGCTGCCGTGCTAGGGGCATGGCATCAAGTTGCCCCCATCCCCTTGTCCTCGTGTGGTTGTGGTCGTGTAAACGATGGAAGACCCAAAGTCGCACAATCACAAGCAAAGAAATTTTGTCCTTCTTGCCCCCCTATCCCCCTGCCCCCGCTCCCATGCCAGGGCGAGGCGGAGTCGAATATTCCCTTTCCCCTGCGTGGGGAACGAGGCAAGGGATGGGGGGCAAACCGGACTTTGCCATCGTCTTATCTGCCCCTCTGTTTGCAGAGTTTTGGCACTATCGGTTATGATAGGGTGTTATATCCTTTGGTCTATGGAGTCGTGAACGGATGGAGAGGAAATGAACGCAATACTCGTTTTGTTGCCAGTAGGTGTCCCACTGCTAACGGCTATTGTACTGCTCCTAACAAGCAAGCACCGCCAAGCACAACGGAGCATCAGTCTAGCAGGGGCAGTTGGTCTCTTTGGCGCAGTTGTGGCGTTGTTTGGATCAGTATGGCATAGCGAACAGCATATCTTTGTCGTTCAGTTGGGCAATTGGTCTGCGCCGTATGGCATCACGCTCGTCGCCGACCTGCTCAGTGCTACCATGCTGGTGTTGGCAGGGTTGATGGGCTTCCTGGTCGTTATCTACTCGCTGGTCAGCATAGACGAACGGCGCGAAACCGCTGGCTACCATCCGTTGCTGCATGCGCTGCTGCTTGGCATTAGTGGGGCGTTTCTAGCAGGAGATATTTTCAACCTGTTTGTCTGCTTTGAAATTATCCTGCTGTCCTCCTTCGTGCTGCTGGCACTCGGTGGCGAACGGGAACAAATCGAAGGTGCCACGATCTATGTAACGATAAACCTTTTTGCTTCCCTACTATTTCTCTCAACTGTCGGTATGGTCTATGGCATCTTTGGTACGCTCAATCTGGCAGACCTAGCCCAGCGCGTAGCGACCACAGAAGCTACCAACATTTTGCCAGTACTGGCAATGCTCTTTCTCGCCTCGTTTGGTATCAAAGCGGGTATCTTCCCCTTTTTCTTTTGGCTACCTGCATCCTACCACACGCCACCTATCGCAGTAACAACGCTCTTTTCTGCTCTGCTTACCAAAGTTGGCATCTATGCTATGCTGCGGGTGTTCCCCTTGCTCTTTGCCCAAGAGCAGGGTATCTTCCCCTTCATTTTGGTGTTGGCAGGGCTAACGATGGTGATTGGCGTACTTGGGGCTGTGGCGCAGTATGATACCCGGCGGCTCCTCTCCTTCCATATTGTGAGTCAGATTGGCTACCTCTTGATGGGCATTGGGTTGCTTACCCCACTAGCCCTAACTGGCGTGGTTTTCTTTATGATCAACGTCATCATTGCCAAGTCTGCTCTTTTCCTGGTGAGTGGGGTACTTGCCCACACTGGCGGCACCTATGACCTCAAAAAGTTGGGGGGCAATTACCGCAGTTCGCTGTTGCTCTCGGTGCTGTTCCTGCTGCCTGCCCTATCACTGGCGGGTATTCCCCCGTTGGCAGGCTTTTGGGGTAAGTTTTTGCTGGTGTGGGCAGGGCTTGAAGCGGGGAGTTACATGGTTGTGGCAGCGGCGTTGGCAGTGAGTGTGCTCACGCTCTTCTCTATGATGAAGATATGGGCAGAGGCATTTTGGAAAGACTCCCCTCAACAGGATGCTGATACCCTACAAAAACCCTGGTTGCCATTGGCAGCGTTGTTGCCATTGGTCACTCTGGCAACCTTGACGGTAGTCTTTGGCATTGGGGCAGA
>CAZLKK010000142.1:0-1641 GCA_964559995.1 uncultured Chloroflexaceae bacterium | reverse complement strand
GTGATGGTGCTGGCAGAGCAAACAGCAGCACAGTTGCTCCATCCAGAGGGGTATATTCAAGCGGTGCTACCGGCGGTGTATGGGGAACTTTAGCCTATATTTTGGATTTTGGAGGTAAGCAGATGTTTCTCCTCAATATTTTGTTGGCATTGATGTGGGCAACTTTAACCGGGCAATTCACGCTGGTAAACCTGCTGGCGGGGTTTGCCCTGGGCTATCTGGTGCTGTGGATGGTCCGCCCCCTCACCCATTCAACCACAGCATACTTTCGCAAACCCTGGCAGGTAACGCTCTTGGTGCTCTTTTTCCTCAAAGAGCTGGTCGTGGCAAGTGTGCGGGTTGCGTTGGCGGTCATATCGCCCAACCCAGGGCTGCGCCCCGGCATTGTCGCCGTGCCGCTTTCGGTGCAAGGGGACATGGAGATAATGCTGCTTGCCAGCCTCATCACCCTAACCCCTGGCACGCTAAGTTTGGATGTCTCGCCAGACCGCCGGGTGTTGTATGTCCACACGATAGACCTTGACGATAGAGAAGCCTTCCGCGATTCTATCAAGCAGGGGTTTGAGCGGCGGATACAGGAGGTACTTTCGTGAGTCTTTCTACCTTGATTATGCTGGTCATTGTGCCACTGCTTGGCGTTGCGCTGTTGCTGGCGTTGTTGCGGCTCATCCGTGGACCACAGTTGCCAGACCGCGTGGTTGCCCTTGACTTGATGGTCATGCCAGGCATTGGCATTGCTGCTGCCTGTGCTGTGGCGTTTGACCAGCCGGTGTTGCTTGATGTTGCCAGCGTGATGGCTCTGATTGGTTTTCTTGGCACGGTAGCCTTTGCCTATTACCTGGAGAGGATGTGAAAATATGGTAACAGCTATTGTGGTTGGGGCTTTGTTGGTCATTGGTACCTTTTTTATGGTCGTTGCTGGTATTGGCATTATGCGAATGTCAGATGTCTTTCTGCGTTTATCTGCCACGACAAAGGCGGCAACGCTTGGGTTGTTGTGCATGCTTGGGGCGGCGGCAATCTTCTTTGGCGACACGACAATTGCCCTCCGTACGCTGGCAATTGCGCTATTTCTTACCTTCACGACTCCTATCGCGGCGCACATGATAGGACGGGCAGCATCATCCGACAAGAACTCCTACCTGTGGGAAGGGACGGTGGTAGACGAACGGCAGCAACAGTAGACAACCCGGTTGTAGAAACGAGCCGCGAGCGTCAACGAGCGGATGATATGGGGGCAATAGATAATGAGCCTATGCTATAATACAACCAATACGCTCTAGGAAGACAGAGACAGAGATAGGATGGGACGTTATGCTTGTTTGCCTGAGACCAATGAGTACCGATACCAACAAGGCTTGTGGAGCCAAAAATAAGGACCATTCCAAGTACTGCTACCAGTGTGGCAAGAAATTGAGTCTTGGCTTTGCCCTAGAACTGCTCAACCCCGATACGCAGGTTGGGGACTACCAGATTATCACTGACATTGGCTATGGGGCGTTTGGGGCGGTCTACCACGCCAGCCATCTCCCCACCAAGCGGGAAGTGGCGATAAAGGAGACGCTCGACCCCCAAAGCACCGATGCCTTCAAAGGGGAGTTTGCCATCCTGCACCAACTGAAATCTGACCACCTGCCCCGC
>CAZLKK010000141.1:778-9420 GCA_964559995.1 uncultured Chloroflexaceae bacterium | reverse complement strand
CCCCCCTCGCCCACCAAACGAGCCGCGAGGGTCAACGAGCGGATACTAGGGGATTGGGACTAGGGGGAGAAGGAGCGGAGGGCAACAGGGCAGATACGGTAATGTAACTAGGTAAAAGCACGAGAGAGAGGAAGAATGAGCATGCTCCAACAAGGGACGACTATTCAAAACCGCTATGTCATTAAGCAACTCATTGGGCAAGGGGGGATGGGGGCGGTCTACCAAGCCCTCGATCAGCGATTTCAAACTGATGTCGCGCTCAAACAAAAAACCCTCAGTACCCAAGAGACTGATCAGGCATTTGAACGCGAAGCCCGACTGCTCAACTCCATGCGTCACACGGCACTGCCCCGCGTGATAGATTACTTTGCCGATGCACATGGGCAATTTCTCGTGATGGAATACATCTCCGGTGACGACTTGCATACCATGCTGACCACCCACAACCGCCCCTTTGCCTTGCAGGATGTGCTTCATTGGGCAGACCAAGCCCTCGATGCGCTGGACTATCTGCACCGTCAACAACCGCCGGTTATCCATCGGGACATCAAGCCGCGCAACCTCAAGCTCACCACCGATGGGCATATTATCCTGCTAGACTTTGGTATAGCCAAAGGGGGAAGCCAACACACCCGCTCCTCTGGGGGGAGTAGTGTTCGCTTCTATACGCCTGAATATGCCCCCATTGAGCAGGTACAGGCAAGCGGCACGACCCCACGCAGCGATCTCTACTCCCTTGCCGCTACCCTCTACCACTTGCTGACCAATACCCCCCCGGCTGATGCTATCACCCGTGCCGCCGAGCTTGCCTCTGGCAATCCAGACCCGCTGCGACCTGCCAGCGAGGTCAACCCTGCCATACCCGTTGCAGTCAGTGATGTGCTGATGGATGCCCTCTCAACCCGTGCTGATGCTCGCCCTGCCAATGCCGCCGATATGCGAGCAGCATTGCGGCAGGCAAGCCAACAACACGGCGGCAGACCGGCGTATGAGGGGACAACGATTCAGGTGCTATCGCCGCAGTCGCCGCCGCCAGCATCTTCCCCCTCAGCAGCACCAAATATCCATGAGGCTGAGACAGTCAAGGTGCCAGCGTATCAACCCCAACAGCACCAACAGCAGCAACCGCCACCTACGCCCCATCCCACAGCACCACAACCACGCCCCCAACATCAACAACAACCACCGCCCTATGCTGGATCGCCAACACCTGCTCCACCACCACAAGAACGCTACCAGAGCAAAAGTCGTACTTGGGTTGTGCCAGTGGTTGGCATTATTTTTCTGTTACTCCTACTCGTTGGTATTAGTAGTATTGTCTCGTTGCTCAACAAGGATACTAACGACAACAACGCGGGGGTGGGTGTGGTGGAAACCCCATCGCTTACGACAGAAGCTACCCCAACCCCTATGCCAATGGACAACCCAACGCCAACGATTACGCCCATTCCGATAGTCGAGGCGACTATGGTACCTGTGCCAGAAGAAAACCCGCCGCCGCCAGAAAACCCTGCTCCCCCTACGGCTCCGCCTCCGCCGCCTGCTGGTGGGGTTATCGTTCCTGATGCTATTGGGCAGCTTGCCACAGTGACGGAATGGCAAGGACACTGGGGTGATGTCAAGGGGGTAGCCATCTCCCCCAATGGACAGACCATCGCCTCAGCTTCAGGAGATGACCATATCCAACTTTGGAGCACTAGCAACAATGGGGATGCGCTATTGCCGCCACTAGCTGGACACGGGGATGATGTGACGGGGGTAGCCTTTTCGCCCAATGGTCAGCTTATCGCTTCGTGTGCTGATGATGAGACGGTGCGGATATGGCAGGGAAGTGATGGTCGTGAAGTCTATACCCTAGAGGGGCATGAGGAAGATGTGGTTGGGATAGCCTTCTCCCCCGATAGTCTCCTCGTCGCCTCTGCCTCGCTGGATGGGACTGTGCGGCTTTGGGGAGCGCAAGATGGGGGGTTGCGTGATGTGCTGTCAGCAGATGGGCAGGAGGTCTTCAGTGTGGCGTTTTCGCCTAGCGGGACAACCGTAGCGGCAGGTTTGGGGAATGGCGTTATCCGTATCTGGACTGTTGGGGCAGGAGCAGCAGCCTACACCGATTTTGTGGGACACGAAAAAGCGGTAACAACGTTATCTTACTCATCCGATTGGTCAATGTTGGCTTCTGGCTCCAAAGATAAAACGATTCGCCTTTGGCAGGTGAGCAGCGCGAGCACGATACGGAGCATACCTAGTGATGGCGGTGAGGTGTTGAGTGTTGCCTACTCCCCCGATGGACAGACGATTGCCGCAGGGCTAAACGATGATACGTTGCGGTTCTGGCGAGCAGGCGATGGCACGTTGCTTCGCACCATCACTGACCATAGGGATGATGTGACGGGGGTAGCCTTCTCTGCACAAGGTGACACAGTAGTCTCATCGTCAGAGGATGACACCGTGCGAGTATGGCAAATTCAGCCCTAGCCACAAATTGCCCAATATTGCTTTCCGGTGAGCGCATTTGTGCATAGGTGATATGGTATACTAGGTTTGGTTACGAGGTTTTCGCCAGCAAACTTGCCTCACCTGGTGAGAAAGTCCCAAAGAGAAGAGCGGGTAGTAGGGATAGGAGACGAGAGGAGTACATTGTGGAGTTTCAAGAAGAGCTAGACCGCTTTCGGGAACGCACAACAGATCACCGTGGGAAGTACAAGGGGCTAATCCTGCTTGGCACAAGACAGCCCACTACCGCGAGCTTGCTTATTGGTGGGCTAGAGCCAGAACGAGTTGCTATCATCCTAACCAAGAAAACCCGTGAGGACAAATTTGTTGAGCAAGTCGCACAAAAATTAGGCTATGCTGCTGATATAATTGATACTTGGCTCATCCCCGATGAAAACTACGAGTCGGCTAGTGAAGTCTATCGTGGCTTGAAGTACGTCCTCGATACGTGGCATAATGATTGGCACGAACTTGACCCCAAGACTATCGCCGCCGATGTGACGGGTGGCTTTGCTACGATGTCGGTAGGGTTAGCAAAAGCGGCTCACGTCCTGCAACTGACCACGGTGTATGTGGCGAGCAAATATGCGAATATTGATGGCAGGTATCAGCCTAAACCTGGCACACAGCGGCTTGATTTGCCCCCCGACCCCTACGCGGTCTTTGGGGACTTGGAAGCCAATGAAGCCAAACGGCTGTATGCCAAATACAACTATGAGCGAGCACAAGCCATCTTTGAGAAACTCGCCGGTAATGCCGATATACCAGAGCCAGATAAGAGCAACTATATTGCCTATGAACAGTTGACCCGCAGCTATGCCGCGTGGGATGTGTTTGACTGGCAAGAAGCCAAAAAGGGATTGCATGCACTGCTCCAGAGTCCGGGGCAACTCCCCAACGGGCTAGACCAAGAACGTCCCCGGCTCAAGGCGCAGCTTGCCATGATCAACCAGCTTGCTAAAGATAACGCCGACTTTGAACGTAAGAAGACCCCCTTGTCTGTACTCCAGAGCTTGGACAGTGTGCTCCCGCTGCTTGGGACGCTGTATGCCAATGCCCAACGGCGAGCATCCCAAATGCGGTATGATGTGGCAGCTATGTTCCTCTACCGCTGTCTGGAGTTGATGAGTCAGCACCGCTTGGCACTTCGGGGGGTAACGACAGAGAGACCGTCATATGATGCATTGCAAAAGCAGGTGTCAGACCTCAAAGATAGGTATGCAACTATAGAACGCCGCATATTTAGGAACAACAAAGGATTACCCAAAAATGCTATTACCCTCTTCAATGGGTATATGATCTTGGAAGCTATCCAAGACTCCCTCGTAGATGGGTATGCAATTGAGCAAATTAAAGAACGAACAGAAGCCCGTAATAAGAGTATGCTGGCGCATGGCTTTCGCTTAATTGCGGAAAACGAATACCGCGAATTTCAGCAGGTCGTTGAAGAGGTGCTGGAGCGGTTTTTCCAGGTGAGCAACAGAGACCGGGCGGACTGGGTGCAGGAATGTTCCTTTCTCTCCCCGTTTGCTGCATAGACACACGTTCTGGTTAGGATAGGGTATAATAATACGCTATGGCACGACCATCTGGTGGGGGAGACAAGCGAAGTAGTTGGCTAACCTTTCAGCGGCGACTGGGGGTCGCACGGCGGCTGATACGTGGGGAGGCAACGCAGGATGAGATTATCGCTGCGGTGCAGGAGATGCTTGGTAAAGATGTCTACCCTCCCGATGACCGCTCTGCCCTGCGCCATGACTTAACCTCGCTGCGGAGCGATTTTGGCTGTACCATTACCTTTAGCAAGGGAAAATACCGCATCGTTACGTTGGGCAAATTCGCATTGCTAGACCTTCCCGACGAGGAGCTAGAAGCCATCTCCTTACTCAACAGAATGATTGCCGAAATGAACTTGCCAAATACAGATGATATGGAGAAGGTTTTAGATCGGTTGGTGAAGTTGTTACCTAAAGAACGGCAAGAACAACTTGCCCTTATCCATAAACAACCACAGATACAAGCCCCATCGTTGGTCTATGTATTACCGTCAGATATACAAGCGGTGCTGAGTCGTGCGTTGTACCGGCAACAGGTGAGCTTTTTGTATGAATCACCCCATTACCCGCAACAAGAGCCATTGTATCATCGGGTTGCCCCCTATAACCTAGTGTATCGTGATGGACATATCTACTTGGATGGGTATTGTCTGGCATGTGATAATCGTAAACTAGCCAAACAATATCACCCCTACCGGCTCAGTCGTATTGTGCATGGTTCGCTGCGGGTATTGCCTGAGACCATCCCGCCTGTCCAACCAGAACGCCCTATCTACACGCTGCGCTATGAACTCGCGCCAAATGTGGCGTGTCAGAAGGATATATCGGTGTGGTTTGACCAAAGCCATGTCACCTTTCGGGAAGATGGCTCAGCATTAGTTGAAGGACAGACCGACAATCTTTGGCAGGCTCGCCAAGTATTGCTTCGCTACCGGGAGCATTGCCGCGTGTTGGAGCCGCCAGAACTTATCGAGATGATGCATGAGACGGTAGACAAGATGCATACGTTGTATCAGGAGAATAAATTATGACCCAACCAATAACCATACTGAATTTTGGACACCCGTTGACGGAAGCACATATGGCAGAAATTGCCGCGCATATTGACCAGACCCCACAGGTCAACCATGTACAGATGCAGGTAGACCGCAAACGCCCAATGGCAGTGTTAGCACAGGAGATTATCGAGGGTATCGCGCTGTCATCGGAAGAGTGGCAAACGCACCCGCTCATTATCAACCCACCGGGGCTTGCCCCGTTAGCCCTCGCATTGATTGCCGAGCTGCATGGACGATGTGGCTATTTTCTCCCCATGCTGAATATCCGCCCCGTAGAGGGGGCTATGCCGCCGCGGTATGAGGTGGCAGAAATCGTCAATCTGCAATCGTTGCGCGAGGAAGCCCGTACCCGTCGCTAAGGGTATCCGTTCGTTGATACTCGCGGACCGGTTGGAGGAGTATATGCTATAATACTTCGTGTTAATTGATACAGAATAACGTAGCGTAAGGACAAAACCTATGCAATCCTTGCCGTATCTTCATGTTCGCCTCACCATAATCTTGTTGTTACTTGCAATGGTGGCTGCCTGTGGGGAAGCTGAATCATCAACGACTGAGCCAGAATCAACATCTATACCAACTATCGTAAGTTCTGCGACACCAGCAGAAAACACAACCCCTGCTGACCCCTCTCCTGAGCTTGCGACACCAGCAGAAAACACAACCCCTGCTGACCCAACTTCCCAACAGATTGCGCCAGAGAAAGCTGTCACACATACCATCCACAATGGCGGCAATATGCGATCATCGCCCCAAATAGTCAGTCATAATGTGATTGGACAAGTATGTCCTGGTGATCAACTAGCGATGCTTGAGGAACAAGACTCATGGATGCAAGTATCCCTGGTGTATCCATCTGCTGATTGCGTTGACGAACGGGTAGCCCAGGGTACAGTGGGATGGGTCAGCAGTTCTTTGACCACCGTGTATCAACAAAAGAGCCAGGCGAGTGATTATCCAATGATGCCAGATGGACTCACCGCGGCTATTGTGACGAACATTGTAGACGGCGATACGCTGGATGTGACGATACAGGGAGTACAAAAACGCATCCGTATGATTGGCATAGATACGCCAGAAACCAAACACCCTAGCAAACCCGTAGAATGTTTTGGGTATGAAGCATCGGCAAAGGCTACAGAGCTTTTACAAGGGCAAGTGGTGGCATTGGAAGAAGACTCTACCCAGGGCAATACAGACCGCTACGACAGGTTGTTGCGGTTTGTTTGGTTGCTCGATGGGACATTGGTTAATTATGAGATGGTGGATCAGGGCTATGCCTTTGAATATACCTACAACGCCCCCTATACCTACCAACAACAATTTCAGGCAGCACAACACGCGGCGCGTGAGCAACAACGCGGTCTTTGGGCAGAAACGGCGTGTAATGGCAAACGGACTCCCGATAAACAACAACCGCCCCCTACCGCTACGCCCATGCGTGACACGCCACAACCGCTGCCACCTACCCCCACGTCCGTGCCTGTCAAACCAACGCCAAGACCGCGTACTGGCAATTGTGACCCTGCCTATCCTACAGTCTGCATCTCCCCACCACCGCCAGACCTAGATTGTCGGGATATACCCTATTGTCGTTTCAAGGTGCTACCCCCAGACCCCCACAACTTTGATGGGAATGGTGATGGTGTTGGGTGTGAGAGGTGTCCATAATATCTGCTAGGGCGGTATCAAAGTCCAATTTATCCCCCATCCCCTAACCCCTCCCCTGGGGGAGAAGGGTACCCGTAGGGGCGCACGGCGGTGCGCCCAATGTTCAGCTCCCCCTCGCCCTGGCAGGGGAGCGGGGGCAGGGGGAGCGGGTTTATCGCCCTGGGAGCGGGGGCAGGGGAGAGGAGAATACCATAGCACCCTGAACCCTACAAATTGAACTTCATAGACAAATCAAAATAGATTTCCTCAAGCCACTTGAAGAGAGCATTGTCCTGTGCCACAGAGCTAATCCACACCAATTGGTTGGTGGCGAGCAACACCCCCAACGCTATGAGCAACACCCCGCTAATAATGCTGGTTGTGTGGAAGTAGAGGTTCCACGGTCCCACCTGAACCTCAAACCCTTTACCGCGGAGCAGCTTCCAGAAACGTGAACCACTCCCTAACTTGCTAAAAAAAGTTGACAGCACAATGAGCGGCATGCCAAGCCCAAGCGCATAGATAAAAGAAAGCACTGCCCCTTGCAAGATAGCGATACCCTGTGAGGCAAGGAGGGTAAGCAACGCGCCCAAGATGGGACCAATACATGCTGTCCAGCCAAGCGCAAAGGTTGCTCCATACAGATAGGAGCCAAACGTAGTCGCTATCGGGCGGTCTTTCACTTGGGGACCAGCAAAGCCTTTGCCAAAGATGCTCATAATGCCAAAGATGATAATGATGATGCCCCCCCACAAGGTTAGCGAATCCCGGTAGGCACTGACCAGTGACCCCAGGGCGGTGAAGCCTGCACCAACCAGCGTCATAGTCGTAGCTAATCCCATGAAAAAGGAAATGGTCATCGTGACAATGCTGCGTTGGTTGGACTGAAACGAAAAGGCAAAATAGGCGGGGAGAATGGGCAACGTGCATGGAGACAAAAAACTGAGCAAGCCAGCGAAAAAGGCAAAGACTGCCAGCATGGGGGTGACACTACGCCCGGTCATCATGGTCGTGTTATCACCGCTATCTAGGCTTAGGACAACAATAATCAAGCCAATCAACACCACCGCAGCCCCACCAAAAATGAGCAATCGTCGATCTGGGGGGAGCTGTTCTTCGTTGTCGTGGGGTTGGCTCTCTTGCGTATCTGTAGACATTGCGAACCTTTCACTAGTTATTGGGGATACTGCCAAAGCACAAGGTGCTCAGGAGATATGATGCACTTAGGGTACAGAAGGTTTCATGGGTTACATGCACCTTATCGTTCGCCTCCCCTACAGAGCTAATTGCTCCCCCCCGCTTGCGCTTATTCCGCTCCCCCTTATAGTTGCTTTTCAAGCAGTCTCATAGCTTATTTCGTAGTCCCCGCAATTCCTCAAAAAGTTGACGTTCGTGTGATGACAAACGGGTCGGGATTTGGGCTTGGACGGTGATGTACAGATTCCCCCGTTGGTTGGGGGTATTAACCTGTTGGGGCATACCCTGATTGCTTAGACGAAACACCTTACCGTTTGGTGTGCCTTCGGGCAGGTTGAGTGTTATCGTTTTCCCGTCTATAGTTGGGATACGCACCTCTCCCCCAAGCAGCATCGCGTACAAATCTGCCTCAACTGTCGTTTTCAAGTCGGCACCATCGCGCTCGAAGCGGTCATGAGGGAGGATACGTACCACGAGGAAGAGATTACCCCGCTGCCCCCCAACTAACGATGGACTACCCTCGCCGGCAATACGGACCCGATTACCGGTATCTACGCCAGCCGGTATCTTCACATTGATAGTGCGTGGGGTGCCCTCCATACCGGTAAGCTGCAACTTGCGGGTCGTTCCAGAAAGGGCTTCTTCGAGGGTTATATCAACCGGCTGCTCCATATCTTGCTCATTGGTGCGA
>CAZLKK010000141.1:0-709 GCA_964559995.1 uncultured Chloroflexaceae bacterium | reverse complement strand
GTTTCAAAGAAATCTGAGAAGCCGGTGTCGCCCATACCAGGACTCGTACTTCCCCCACGACCAAAGCCCCATTCAAACCCCCCTTGTTTGCCGGCTTGCTGATAGGATCGCCATTCTTGACCAAAACGGTCATAGTGTTGGCGTTTTTCTTTATCAGACAACACCTGATAGGCTTCGTTTATATCTTTAAATTTGGCTTCAGCCTGTTTGTCATTCGGGTTGACATCAGGGTGATATTTTCTCGCCAGCTTACGGAAAGCCTGTTTTATTTCATCATCGTTGGCACTTCGGCTGACCCCTAGTATCTTGTAATAATCTTTGTAATCCATATGCTGCTTTCCTCTTTCTCCTAACTATAGGGACCTTGTTGTTTTCTTGTATGTTTACCTACTTGCCTTGTATAGTAGGACTTGAACGGGTGACTGTCAAGCAGGGCTGTGTCAACGTTCATTTTTGGTCCTTTTTGGTCCTTGTCACCATCGCCGCTATTATGCCATAATAAGCGGGGATTTTGCCCACTTGTCACCAGTGGGCGATTATCTAAGCGAAGAGAGAAAGGACTATATACCAGATACTATGAATCATGCACACACCAGTTTTCTTCGTGGCTTCCAAGCACAACTCCCTATTCTTGTTGGCGTTATTCCCTTTGGCTTAATCTATGGGGTATCTGCTATCAATGCCGGTCTTTCCCCCCTAGCTACCGTTG
>CAZLKK010000140.1:7004-9614 GCA_964559995.1 uncultured Chloroflexaceae bacterium | reverse complement strand
AAGGGGAATCGTAGGGGCGCACGGCGGTGCGCCCAATGTTCCGTCTTCCCCTCGCCCTGGCATGGGAACGGGGGCAGGGGGATCGGGGGGGAGAAGCGGGGGGGATACGCCTTTTTATGACAAAGGAAAGGAGTCTGCCACATCCATCTCTGGTTTTTCCCCTTTTCTTTTCTGCATACCCGTGATATAAATAACACAAGATCATGTTCTGGCAAGATATACAGAGAGGAAGGTTCCCCTATGTGCATGCCGTTTCGTCAACACTTAGCCATTGTTGTTGTGCTTTGTAGCCTACTGATGATTTCTGCCTGTAGCACCGGTACCCCCGCCCCTACGGGTGAGGATACCGACCAGTCCAATGCCCAAGAAGCCATTACCCTGCCGCCGCCAGCCGTCCCCAACGCCAACGCAGCTAGTGCGTATAGTGGCGAGACGATTACGTACTACAGTGACGTAGTAGGGCAAGGGGCAACGATAGACCACATACTTGCTGACCAGTTTACCCAAGACACGGGCATACAGGTTGCCATCGTGCCAAAGTCTGCCGATACCACAGATAACTATGATCAATACATGCATCTCTTCCAGATACAATCGCCAGATATTGATGTGGTGTTACTGGACATTATCTGGCCAGCATTGCTTGCGCCCCACTTGATAGACCTGACCCCCGCGTTGGGGGAAGCAGCAGACCTACACTATGCCAGCAATATTGAAAATAACACCATAGACGGCAAACTGGTTGCCCTTCCCTGGTTTGTAGACTTTGGGATGCTCTACTATCGCCATGATTTGCTTGAACAATACGGCTTTGCCAAGCCACCGGAGACATGGGATGAGCTAGAAATGATGGCAAAGACGATTCAAGATGGTGAGCAACAAGATGGCAATAGTGAGTTTGTCGGGTTTGTTTTTCAGGCTGCCGTCTATGAAGGGGCTACGTGCAACGCGCTAGAATGGCTGGCTTCACAAGGGGGCGGCAAACTGGTAGAAGATGGGGAAGTGACAATTAACAACCCCCATGCTATCAACGCCCTAGACCGCGCCCGTGGTTGGGTTGGCACGATAGCCCCAGAGACTATCACCTCTTTTCGTGAGGAGGATGCCCGCGAGATGTTTCATCAGGGCAATGCGGCGTTTATGCGAAATTGGCCCTATGCCTATGCCATAGGCAATAGTGATGATTCCCCTATCAAAGATCGTTTTGATGTTGCGCCGCTGCCACACAGCGAGGGCTACCCTAGCGTGAGCATTATTGGCGGGTGGGAGCTAGGCGTTTCTGCCTACTCTAAGCACAAGGAAGCGGCTACCGAATATGTCCGCTATCTCACCTCTCCAGAGGTACAAAAGTGGCGAGCGTTGGTGGGGACGTATGCACCGAGTATCCCGTCTGTTGCCCAAGACCCAGAAGTGCTTGAAGTGCTCCCCTTTTTAGAAAAGTTTGAAGATGTCGAGCGCATTACCCGTCCGTCCCGTGAAGTTGGCAACCACTATACCGATGTTTCCAATAGCTTCTTCTTTGGGGTGTATGAAATTTTGTCGGGTACCTCAGCACAAGATATAGTGCCACAGATAGAGCACGATATACAACTGCTGTTGGATGCAGACAAGACAGAGACCTAAATCCTATGGGGCAACGACAGCACGAAAACCAAACCCAAGACCTGCCAGCTATCCCTGCTGCCCGTCATTGGCTTGGAAACCAGCTTATCTATTGGGGATTGATACGCCTTCCCCTATGGCAGTCGTTTGCGGCTGTTCGGGTGCAGGTTGTTGGGCGCATACCGTTTCCTGATGAGGGACCGCTGATCTGCTACATGAACCATCCGTCTTGGTGGGATGGGTATATGAGTGCTATCATCAACCGAAAGATTGTCCAGCGTGGCGGCAATCACTATGTGATGATGGAGGAACACCAACTCCGGGCATACCGGTTTCTTACTTGGGCAGGGGTCTTTTCGGTGCATCGGCACAACCCCCGTGAGGCAATACGCTCGATACGCTATATCAGCCGCAAACTCCAGGAAGCCCCAGGACAAACGCTGTATATCTTTCCTCAAGGAAAAATTACCCCTAATGATCAGCGTCCTTTGCGGGTCTTTCCGGGTATTGTACATATTGCTCGCCATATGGATAATAGGGGTGAAGGAGCCAAGCTGTTGCTCGCGCCAGTAGCCCTACGCTACGAGTTTCGCCGTGAGCAACGCCCGGAAGTTTTCATCCGATTTGGACCAGTGCATACCCTTTGTCCATCGCGCCATCTTGATGTACAAGAGGTGCAACAAGACCTAACAGCACGGCTTACCGAAAGTGTTGATCGATTGCATGCGTTGGTGGCACTTGATAAGATGCGCCAGTTTCGGGTCCTGTTGCGTGGTCGGGCAGGTATCAATGTGGCATGTGATCGAGTGAAACGGGGGATACTGCGGCTGAAACCGTGAGGATGATGGGGGAAGTTCCGACTCCCTATACCCGCACACGACATAAATACACGCGGGGTTGGGATGTTGCCCAACATCCTTATCCTTCCCCTTTCCCCTCGCCCTATTCGAGCCGTGAGTGAGCGGACGAGCCGCGAGCGTCACCGAGCGGGGGCAGGGGGGGCGGGTT
>CAZLKK010000140.1:0-6994 GCA_964559995.1 uncultured Chloroflexaceae bacterium | reverse complement strand
CGCCATGCTTAATGGCTACGCGCTGCCCCGGTACAACCTGACTCGTGCCAACCGCAACCGGCTGGTCTGCCTCTGCCACGACTTCAAGCATAAAGCCCCCCTCCGTGCGGTACACTTTGGCGTGTCGCCAACAGATACCCGTATCGGGTAGGTAGAGGTCATTCCCATCATAGCGACCAATACTTGCGCTATCTGTCACCTCACGCACAAGCCCCGTTTGCTCCCCCTTGAGCACATGCAGCTCGCCATGCGAGAAGACCTGACGCGCAAGGGGGATCAGTGCGCCAATACATGCCCCCACAGTAATCAACCCAATGCCACTGGTGATAACCTGTACGGTACCACTGTATTCGAGAAACAGTTGGGTTAGCCCTTCATACAGCAACCCCCCAAGCAAGCCCCCCGTTAGCCCACCAAGCGCAGCATAGGTTGCTCGTTGTACTTGTCGGCTGACGGCAAAATCACCTATGCCAATGAGCAAGCCGAGGATGCTCCAAACGAGCGCACGGGCAAAGAACCCCCCTTCAAGAAAGCCCCAGACGACCTGTGCCAACAGTAAGCCGACAAAACCAGCACTAGCCCCCGCTATCGCCCCGATGATGCCATCATGGATAGCCCGCGAGGATACCCGCTTAATCATTGCGCCATCAGTGGCGGCGATAAACCCCCCTATGCATAGCCCAATGCCGGTACCAACGACAAGCGAGGCAACCCAGATATTCCATGTTTGGGACGGCAGACTGCCCATAGCCCACCAGCCGAGGAGTCCGCCGAGTGCCCCAAAAATGGCATGGTAGTAAACTTGGAGATGTTTGGTCATAGTGATATTGCTCCTTAATGTTGCATTTTTGCAGGAAGAGAACAGCGTTTGGTTACTGGTTTCTCTCTGGTTGACGTGTGCCACAACCTCCACAGAACTTTGCATTGGGACGAATAGGCTTGCCACAGGAAACACACGCCACTTGTGTAGGTTGCTCTGGTGGCGTGGGTGGCGGTGTTGTATAGGTACTGCTATTGCCCGTAGTCGTATGCGTATGCGATGTAGTCTGTGATGCGGTGGTATAGGTAGATGGCTCATCCTCTGCTACATCTTCGTCATCCACGGGTACATTGTGGGGAGATACGGGGGTTCCTGGTTGTTTGCGGACACGCTGTACTACCGTTGGCATAGCCAGCAGGAGCAGCAGGGGCAGCAGCATCAATACCCCAACGAGTAGATTTGACTTGACATTGATCAGGTGTTGCTCTGTGTAGGTACTTGAGGAAGAGGTACCACCTACATTTACCTGGATGTCACGACGGGTACCATCGTAGAAGGGGCGCGGGCTATGGTAGGTCATCATGTACTCTTCGTGAATAGCACCCGCCAAGCTATCATAGAGAGCGGCAAGTTCGCTGGCATCAGGGGCATAGAAATACCGTCCGCCGGTCTCATCTGCCATACGGCGCAAAACCGTTTCATCTATCCCGTCATCATCATCTTTCCCTCTATTTTTCTCGCCTAGCCCAACAACATAGATGGGTTGCTCATAATCATTGGCATAAGCGATTGCCTCTTCAAGCGTGTGGCTACTACCGGCTTCTTTTGGACACTTGTTTGGCTCTCGACAATCTTTCCCGTCAGTAAGCAAAAGTAAGACCTTGCGATTGCTGGTATCTTTAAGAGAATCCACCCCCGCAATAACGCTATCATACAACGCTGTCCCCCCACTAGGGTAGAGACGATCTATCGCCTGGTCTAAGGCAACGGTATCATCCGTCAGGGGTTGGAGTGTTGTAGACTCCTCGCTAAATCCAATAATCGTTGTTTGGTCGCCGGTATGCATCTGGTCAACAAAGCTCTGGGCAGCATCTTTTGCCCCTTGCATTTTCTGTCGATCACGCATACTGCCAGAGTGGTCTATGACGAGTGCTGTTGCAATGTGATGCTGTCCTCCCCCCTGGAACGACTGAATGGCAACAGCGGTACCATCTTCGGTAATGCTAAAATCGTCTTGGGTCAGACGGGTGATAGGGTTCCCGTTGCCGTCAGTGACGGATATGTAGAGCGTCACTTCCGGGTAGTTGGTAGTATCTATCTGGCTCATGTGAATGTTGGTATCCTGTTGGGCATTGGTGGGGGGCGGCAGGCAAAACAGGGTAGCAAGCAGTGCCAAGACAACGATAGGATAGTTTCTCATAGCGTGCCTCCAGTTGGTCTGTATCATCTCTCTGTTTCTCTCTGCAAGGTAAGACGATCAATCAGGCTATTTTGATGCAAGATTGCTTTTCCTCTTTTTCCGTTTTTTTCCACGCGCTTCTTGCTATCATGCCCCCTTTCTGCTATCATACTCTCTATCGCTCATGAACGCTGCCTTTGCCATTGGGCAGTGGTTGACATGATAATGCATGTTTAAGACGTTGAGGAGACCTATTTTTCTATGGCTACCGCTTTTTATATTGCCCAGGTTATCGTGAGTATTATGCTTGTCGTGCTGGTTATTTTGCAGGCTCGCACGCCCGGTATGGCAAACCAGGACTCAAGCACCGTACAGCACTCCCGCCGGGGGTTGGAAAAGACCATGCACCAGACAACTATTGTGCTGGCAGTTATTTTCCTGGTCTTGGCATTGATCACGAGCCTACCGATTATCAACTAAGGTAAGGCATGCGCCATCAAATCTCTGGCGCATAGCTTTTAGCTACCCTAAGCACACCATATGGCACGTCGTATCCGCTGGCAGATTGTCATAGCTGTGACAAGTACCTTGCTTATTCTTGTCTTGCTCACAACGCTGGCTCTTTCTAATACCACCGTAGCCCGTCCCCTCACCGGCGGGAGCTACATTGAGGCTGTGGTCAAGAAACCCCAACAACTGCTCCCGCTTATCAACAACCCATTGGCAGACCCCACCGGGCGCGATATAGGTACCCTGGTGTTTGATGGGCTAACCAGTATTGGGGTAGATGGCTTCCCGAAAGAAGGGTTAGCAGCACGTTGGGAGATAGGCGAGGATGGGTTGATCTACACCTTTCACCTGCGCCGTAATGTTTCCTGGCACGATGGTACCCCCTTTACCGCCGATGATGTCCTCTTCACGCTCCAATCCATTCAGCACAACAACTTCACCGGCGACCCTTCACTGGCAGTCGTTTGGCGCAATGTGCTGGTGGAACGGATGGATGACTACACGATACGTTGTACGCTCAATGCCCCGTATGCCCCGTTTCTCAGTGCGGCACGGGTGCCAATATTGCCTGCCCATCTGCTGGCAGACACCGATATAACCAAATGGGCAGATTCTGCTTTTGCTCAAAACCCCGTGGGGACTGGTCCCTACACTCTGGCAGAGTTGAACGCTGAACACGCGGTCTTAGAGGCGAACAGGGGGTATTTTGCTGGTTCCCCCTTTATTGAACAGATCGAGCTCAAGTTTATTGAGTCACGCGAAACGGCACTTGCCCTACTGATGCGCCAGGAAGCCCACGCTATGGGGATGATAGCGACACAGGAAACCAACCAAGTTGCCTTTCCCTACACCTACCGACGGGTGCAGGTGCCGATGGATGAGTACACTATCCTGACCTTCAATATGCGCGAATCGCCGCTAGACAACACCGATGTTCGCCGGGCTTTGGCACACGGGTTTGATAAGGATGCGCTGATTACCGATGTACTGGATTCTACCGGGATACGGCTAGATACGCCTATTTTGCCAGGTTGGTGGGCATATGCCCCGACTATCCAGTGGTATGCCTACAACAAAGGGCTTGCCAGCCAAATGCTGGAAGACCGCGGCTATACGCTCACCTCGGCGGGGGTGCGAGAGCAGGATGGTGAGCCGCTAGAGATGACGCTTATCACAGACAGCGACCCTAGTCGGTTGTTGGCGGCGCAGGAGATAGCTCGCCAGTGGGGGGAGATTGGCATACGGATAGAGATTGAACAGGTAGAAAGTGCCGACCTGCGGTTGCGGTTGCGTTCGCATGATTTCACGCTGGCAATTCACGGGTGGGCGCGGCTAGGTCCAGACCCAGATGTGTTTGAGCTTTGGCATTCTAGTCAGGCGACAGACGGCAACAACTATGCCGGGTTGCGTGATGATACGATAGACGAAGCGTTGATACAGGGGCGGTTGGAGCGGGACTTTGTGATACGCAGCAAGCACTACGCAGATTTTCAGCAACGTTGGGTTGAGCAGGTGCCGGGCATTACGTTGTATCAACCGCTCTATACCTTTGTGGTCAGTGAAGAGACAGGGGGTATGGGGTTTGATACTAGCGGTACTGCTCGCAGTTTGCTGTTGATTGGGCGCGAAGACCGCTACCGGAATATCTCCCGCTGGTTTGTGCAGAGTTCCCGTGAGATACGCGGGACGTTGCGGTAGGATGGCTTTTGCCAACCCATCTAGGTCAAAACCCCGCGCACACGAAGGTATGCATAGCTTGCATTTTTTCCCAGAATAGCGTAGCATAGCAGCATGGCAACTACACAACCATCACTAATATGTACCACCCGCCACGCCATCATATTGGCGGCAGGCGAGTCTACCCGTACCCGCCCACTGACCTACACGCGCCCAAAACCGCTTATCTCCCTTGCAGGCAAGCCCTTACTTGCCCACATTCTTGATGCGCTTATTGGGCTAGTAGATGATGTTACCCTTGTTGTGGGCTATCGTGCTGAGGACATCCAAAAGACGTTTGGCTCCTCCTACCAAAATATCGCTATTCACTACGTCCATCAATACATCGTCAATGGCACCGCTGGCGCATTGCTTACGGTTGAAGACCAAGCAAGTGAGGCAGGCGTTCCCCCGCTTGATAAGCCGTTTTTCCTACTCTATGGCGACAATCTCATTAGCCATGCGGATGTGGTTGCGGTATGCCAAGAACGCTACTGTATGGCAGGGCTACGAGTGGCAGACCCAACAGCATTTGGGGTATTGGATATTGTAGATGGTCGGGTTGAGCGCATTATTGAGAAACCCCCCTCTGCTCCCCCCGATTCGCTGGTCAACCCTGGTATCTACCATTTTGATGGGGTAGTATTCCCCGCTGTGCGTGCCATACGCCCCTCACCACGAGGCGAGTATGAGCTTACCGATCTCATTGCAGTATTGGCGCAGCAATATCGGGTAGGGTATGCTGCATGTCAAGGCTACTGGATACCGGTTGGTACTCCCTGGGATGTCATCATAGCCAGTATGTTTATCCTGGAGCAACAGGCATCCCTTCACCCGTCTATTGCCCCTGATGTTGACCTCGGCGGATGTGAGGTCATTGGTGCTGTGCAGATTGCCCCCGGAGTACAACTTGGGGCAGGGTGCCGTATTGTAGGCCCATCATTTCTTGGGGCAGGGGCTAGTATTGGGGCAGGCAGTATCATAGAACACTCGGTAGTAGAAGCCACTGCAGCCATTGGGAGCGGGTGTCGTGTTGACCACGCGGTGCTCTCTCGTGGTAGTGTGCTAGGAAACGGCAGCACGATGGAGTATAGCCTGCTTGATGAAGGGGTTGTGACCCCTTCGGATGTGCTATTGCTCTCCCAACATTTTGCAGACATCCCCCCCATAGCCCAAACAGCTGGTCTCCTTACCCAAGAAACGTTGTGTCGGCGTGGGACTATTGTTGGTAGCGGTGGGGAAGCCCAGCTATCAACGCGAGCAGTAGTGCCGCCCGGTAGTATACTGGCGTAGCAAGCAAGAGGTATGGGGACGGGTTCAGATTTTCAGACCGGCGAACCATTGCTTGCAACGGCTCTCCACGTTTTGCGCTTTGCGCTTCAAAGCCCCCCTCGCCCTGGGATGGAAGCGGGGGCAAGGGGGAGCGGGGGAATACCATAGGGGACTTTGCCTGTTTGTCCTACCCCTGAAGGGTGGTACCTATGCTATCTTTAACAAACCAACGCTCGTTAGAGTCGCTCATATGCCTGATGAAGATTCTGCCGACGGGCAAGCTCACTGGCATAGCGCACCCCCAACACCTCGCCATGCTGCCTTGCCCAATCAGAAAGTTTGGTACTGCCCACAGGATCGGATTTGGTATAGAGCAAGTCTTGCATCAACCCTTCTATCTCTTCACGGGTGACAAAGACATCCCCCACAAGCGAGCCGACCATTTGCGCGACCCGATAGCCTAGCGAGGGGGAGATAGCAATAATGGGACGGTTTTTGCCAATACTTAGCCCAATGGTCCGGACTAATTCCCGGTAGGTAAAGGTCTCTGGACCAATCGCATCTATGACGCGCCGTGTGCTGCTATTGCCCTGCTGCACTGCCAACTGGGCCAAATCGCCCACGTAGATAGGCTGCAACCGGTAGAGACCATCGCCAAACACCCCAAACACGGGAAACTTTCGCAATATCCATGCAATATTGTTGATGAGAATATCCTCGCGCCCAAAGATAACCGCCGGGCGCAGGATGGCATAGGAGATACCGGTTTCTAACAACGCCCGTTCTAGCCGGGCTTTCCCGCTAACATATTCTAGGTGGGAATCTTCGTCAGGGTTGGTGATACTGACATGGACAATACGCTGCACTCCTGCCTTGATAGCCGCTTCAAACAAGTTGAGCGTATTTTCTACGGCTCTGGTATGCTGAAATTCTGTGTGATTAAACCGCACCCAGTAGGTATTGTAGAGGACGTTTGCCCCCCGCAAGGCTTCTACCAGTTGATCTGTGTGGTCAAAAGCGAGCGGGTAGGTCTCAATACGATCTTGAAATGGATGAGCACGATTGACGGAATTGGTTAGCGTGCGGACGCGGTATCCGGCTTGCAAGAGCTTAGCAGCAATATACTTGCCTGAATAGCCAAATGCCCCGGTAACAACGTGAAGTTCTCCCAATGGTCCCCTCCCCAGCATAATACAAACGGTTTATCCTCTTTTCTATTATCCCATAGATTGTCTATTTTGGGGAGGAGCGGGGAGTGGGGAGCTAGGTCTATGTCAAAGTCGCACAATCAAGAAATGTTGCCCTTCTTGCCCACCTGCTGTCCCGCTCCCTGCCCC
>CAZLKK010000139.1:451-9618 GCA_964559995.1 uncultured Chloroflexaceae bacterium | reverse complement strand
GCCACGCTCGCCCCAACAAAACCGATTAGCCGCTTGAAAGATAATGATGATGATGATACTGATTGGCGTTGTTGGGCAATGGTCATCAAGCCACGAGCACGGGCATGGAGCAGCCCCCCCACCTCACCCATCCCCCACGCCGCTAACACGAGCACTAACGAGAGTGTAACTCCCATATGCACAAGCAAGCCCATAGCCAACAGCGCAGCAAAGCCGATGGTGTGGGATGGGAGCATCCCACTGGCAAGCAGCACAAGCGGCACCATTGCCAATGCCTGTCCGCCAATGTTGGCATATTCACCGATGGAAAAGGAGACCATCATTGGGATGGGGGCAAGGTAGAGGGCTGCTCCCCACAACGCGGTTCTGTTGCCCATACCCGCCTGTCGCAGGACAAGCCATAGCCCCAATAGCACAAGGCTGTCGAGCAAGGCTACACTGCTCTGTATCACTAGCACCCGTCCAACCATCGTTTCAGGGGCGACAAGTTGGGCAGGAGCCGCTACCAGATAGACCCCCGGTGGGTAGGGGGACTTACCGCCACCCGCCTCTGCTGGCAACCCCTCGGTAAAGTAGATCGTCCCCATACCAATGACATCAAGCAGGTTATTGGCATGGAGGCGATGGTCGCTAAAGATGGCATAGGGGTGCAGCATCCCGCCGAGCCGCAGCACAAAGGCAAGTAGCACTAAGGCAACAATAGGGCGCGTACTGGTGAGCTTGTGGGCGGCATATTGCCAGCATTGCAAGCGCAGCACCTGTCTGGTGATGGTTGTTAGCAGCAGTGCCAGTGGGATACACGCCAGCAGCACCCCCGCCAGTATGGGGGTAAAGAGCGTCAGGGTAAACCGATGGGTTACTAGCAAGATCGCTGTACCTAGCTCCAATACCAAGACTAGCAGGGTTGCCATGCGTATGGGCAAGGTAAGCCAGCGGCTTATGCTATACACCAGCAGCATGATCACCATAAGCCAGCCAAGTTGTTCTATTGCGGGGGTGCGTATGTTGCTGTCCACTGCGGCAATGCGTACTCCCCGCAGCACAAAGCCTAGCTCGCGGGGGTCGTCTAGGGCAGGGTAGGCAGGGGTATGCATCGTGAGCTGCAGGTCGCCAGCGGTTGTTGCTTCTGCTAGGATGTGGTAGGTGCGTGGTGTGGCAGCCATCGTGAAGGTGGGCAATTGTCGCTTGGCTGTGTGCCATGTCGTTTGTGTTGGTTCGCTGGCGGGTCGCCCACTCAACGCCCTGACGCTTACGAGCCAGTGTCCCCCCCCCACACCGGCAACGTGCAGTGTGGTGTCCTGCTTAGTCCAACGGTAGGCATAGCCGGGCGGCAGAGTCCACCAGCGGTAATTGTCAGGGTCTTCTGGCTCCGAAGCATTGACCCCATGCAAGAAGGGGGCATCATACTCGCGCTTATGGGTTGCAGCATTCCCCCCAACCGGGAGGGAGGTAGAGAATACCCCTTGATAACTAATCCACCATAGGATGATGCCGATAGCTAGTAGTGCGACAAGTACAACCACATCATAGATGCCAGCGCGTAGGACGAGGGGTGGGGGGAAGGTGCGGTATAACAACGGGTGTTTCAACGGTATGGCACCTCAAACTCTCGGTAGGGGACGAGGTGGTTTTCCTGTACCCATCCAATCCGTCCATCTGGCAACACAACCTCGCGCCAATAGCTACTGCCTACCCGTACCCGCTTGTCGGTTAGCTCAACAAGCAATCCCTCTGGTAAGACGGCTATACTTGGAGTCATTCCCGGTTGTCGGGTAAAGAGCGTCCCATGCCCACCTGTTGCCCCAATAATTGCGTAGGATGTATCTGTAGCTGTGGGTGAGGGAGCAGCAGTAGTGGTAACGGTAGGCGAGGGCGTGATAGGTGTGGTGGGGATAGGCGAGGGCGTAGCAGTAAGCGTGGGGGAGGGGGTGACGGTGACGGTAGCGGTAGGCGTTGGTTTTGTTGGGATGATTGGTGGGTCGGTGGGGGCAACAAAAGGTTTGGGACTAGTAATCTGGATGATCTCTAGGTTAAGAGCTACCGACTTGCCCAACTCCTCGCCAAGCGTTCGCTGAATACGCTCTGCTTCTCGTGTGGTGATTTCTTGCGATGTCCTAATAGTCGCATTGACTTCGAGCAACTCTTCTTTTTCGTATCGCTCAAAACTGACCAGCGTACTGCTGCCTATGTTGTCTAATTCGTCTATAAGAATAGTGCGTATGGTGTTCGTCTCTTGGGTTTCTTTGATGATGCCTATCATCGTACCAATGAGCGTTGAACCAATGATGATGATTAGCACAATTTGTAGCAGCAGGGTGCTTGAATAATGCCAGATATGCTCCTTGCGAAAAGGGGGGCGCATCCCCACAATCGCAAAGGTCACGCTACTGGCAAAGACAATCGCTATCAGGTTGACGGTAAAGAGCAACAATGCCCCGCCACTAACCGTCAAGCTCTCCTGGGATAGCCCAATCCCCACGGTGCAGAGTGGCGGCATCAGTGCGGTTGATATGGCAACACCAGCGATGGCAGCAGAGAGCTTGGGACGGGAGAGGGCATAGGCAGCAGCCGCCCCCCCCCCAAGCGCGACAATCATATCAAACAGGTTGGGACGAGTGCGGCTCAATACCTCGCCCGGCAGACTTGCCAAGAAGTTGTATGACCCCATAGAGACGAGTTGTCCAAGTATGGCACTGAGGATGATAGAGAGAAAAGCCCCAATAAAGAGCGTCCCTAACGCTCGCCCGGTCCGCTTGAGGTCGCTGTACATCAGGGAGACAGAGCAGCGTAAGATGGGCAACATCAGGGGGGCAATGAGCATTGCCCCGATGATGACCGCCGCGCTATCGAGGATAAGCCCAAAACTGGCTATCACACAACTGAGAATGGTCATGACAAGGTAGTCTATACTCAGTGCGCCGGATGAGTCGAGGTAGCGGAAGGTCTCGGCGGTGTGTTCTGGCGGGACGGGCTTAAACATAGTTGTTCATTCTCGACGATCTGCTTTGCATCATTATACGTTTATACCACAACGCTAGTGAGGTAGCAACTCGCCCTACCCGGCGAGGTGGGCTGCCGCAGCGCACACCTGCTCCCAGAGCCGTTGGATATGCGTTGCCTCTGTGCGTATGTTGCCAATAGCCACGCGGATAGTGTAGCGACCATGTAGGCGGGTGTGGGACAGAAACGCCTCCCCTTGTGCGTTGATGTGGTTGATAATCGCTTCGTTGAGCGTATCCAGTTGGGCTTCTAGCTCGCTGGCTTTTGTGGTGTCAGCTTGATGTACCTGTTCTGCTATATCGTGGGGGCAAGCACGGAAACAGACCGTACTCAGCGGCGTGGGGGCTAGTCGCTCAAAATCCGGGTGGGCATCTATCCAACTAGCCAATTGTTGGGCAAAGTGGATATGCTCACGGAGCCGTGCTGCCAGTCCCTCTGCCCCAAACGTCCGTATAATCATCCACAGTTTGAGCGCACGGAACCGTCTCCCTAACTGCACTCCCCAATCCATAAAGTTGGTCACATCGTTGTTGCTGCTGCTGGTGAGGTATTCTGGCACAAGGCTAAATGCCTGGCGTAGCGTATCTACATCACGCACATACAGCACACTACAGTCTAGCGGCGTGAAGAGCCACTTATGCGGATTGACCACAAAGGAGTCGGCGAGGTCGCAGCCAGCGAGGATGTGACGCATCTCCGGCACCAACGCCGCAGTCCCACCATACGCCCCGTCTACGTGGAGCCAGATGTTGTGGCTACGGCATATCTCCGCAATAGCCGGTACGGGGTCTATGCTCGTGGTAGAAGTTGTGCCAACAGTAGCGACCACACAGAAGGGCTGCCAACCATTCGCTTTGTCCTCGTCAATTGCTGCTGCAAGTGCCGATGGCTCCATCTGGAAATCGGCGTTGGTAGGTATCTTGCGTACCCCCTCCTGCCCTATGCCAAGCACAATAGCCCCCTTCTCCACGGAAGAGTGCGCTTGCTCTGAGGTGTAGAGTCGCAAGCGGGGAATATCGCTCCGCCCGGTCATGCCGCGCTTGCGAATGTCTAGCCCCATACGCTCACGAGCGGCGGCTATGGAGACCATTGTTGAGGCAGAGGCGGTGTCCATAATGCAACCGCGAAAATCGGCAGACAAGCCAAGCATTTGGCGTAGCCAGTCGAGGGTGTGTTCTTCTAGCTCGGTGGCAGCGGGGGATGTACGCCACAGCATAGCGTTGACGTTGAGACCAGCGGCGAACATTTCGCCCAGGATGCCAGGGGCGGAGGCAGAGGTGGCAAAGTAGGCATAGAAGCCGGGATGGTTCCAGTGGGTAATACCGGGTATGAGGATAGATTCTACATCGTTGATGATAGCGTTCATAGGCTCGCCCTGCTGGGGGGGGGCAACCGGTAGTTGGTTACGGATGTCGCCTGGGGAGCATTGGGGAAAAACGGGATAGGTTTCTGGATGTTCTAGGTAGTTGGCTATCCAATCTACAATGCGGTAAGCGTTTTGGCGAAAGTCCTCTATAGCCATGTCGCCATGTTGCGGGGGTGTTGTATCTGTCATGATGATTTCTCCGTAGCATTGGTTTTGATCCTATGGCGATTGTACCACTGTTTTGGGCTTTGCGTTTCTTGGCTTGTGTCCATACTCTCGTTAAAAAGCGGTTGACATGCAAGCCAGTATACGCTATGATTACGATAAGAGATCGTACCAGCATCCCACGTTGATGGTACGTTCGCCAGAATGAGCTTTCTCGATAAAGCGTTGTAATCTCTCAAGCAGCAGGTATCAGGAAACCGTTGTTTGATAGTTTGGCTAGGCTATGACGGTATGCACGATGTAACTCCTCCGTATGCAGGTATGCTGCGAATAAACCGACTGGCGGTTGGATATGATACTAGCACCAGAGACCATCCTTCAGAAACGGTACAAGGTTATCCGTCTTCTTGGGCAAGGTGGTATGGGGGCTGTCTATGAAGCTGTAGATCAGCACACTGGCACCACCGTTGCGCTAAAGCAAGCTCTTGTTACCGATAAAACCCTCTCAAAAGCCTTTGAACGCGAAGCTCGTATCCTTACCCGCCTCCGCCATCCCTCTCTCCCCATCGTTAGCGATTGTTTCACCAATGATTATGGACAATTCCTCGTGATGCAGTATATCCCCGGCGATGATCTTGGCACATTGCTAGAAAAAAAACGGGATCGGTTTTTGCGCGAGCATGCTATTCCCTGGGTGCTCCAGTGGGCAGACCAACTGCTTGATGCTCTCACCTACCTGCATACCCAAAACCCGCCTATTTTGCACCGGGATATTAAGCCACAAAATCTCAAGATTACCCCAGAGGGGACGGTTATGCTGCTCGACTTTGGGATGGCAAAGAGTGCCGCTGACCAAACGCGCCGCTCGGTAGTCCAGAGTATTCGCGGCTATTCTGAACAGTATGCGCCACTTGAGCAGATACAGGGCATTGGGACGCAACCGTCTAGCGATATTTACTCGCTGGCAGCCACGCTCTACCACCTCTTCACGGGCGAAGCCCCCCCCGATGCGCTCACCCGTGTAGCGGCTGTGCTAGAAGGACACCCCGACCCGCTCCGCTCTGCCCAAGAACTCAATCCCTTTGTGCCGCCTATTATTGCATTGGTGCTGCACCAAGCTCTTGCTCAGAAGATAACAGAGCGGTTTGTGAGTGCTGCTGCCCTGCGAAAAGCCCTGCAAATGAGCAACCCCGGTATCTCTACGAGTACCAGTGGGCAGCGGGCAGTCCAGACTTCACAGTCAAGCGGGAACCAGAACAGAGGCAAACCGCTTGGCAAACCTGGCACAAGCAACCTTCCAGGTGTGGTAGATATTCAGTTCAATAGTAGCGGTTTGCAGACAGTTGTTTCCTCGCCGTCCCACTCTGGTGGTCAAGTGACAATGGGGGTGCCATTTACGACGACGATGGCAGACGGAAGGGAACAGGAGACACGGGGAGATGGTGATAAGTCGGCGGTGTCGATGGGGCAGGATGAAGCTGCTATCGATACTGCTGACCATACTGCTTCGCTTGCCCAACCCACCCTCGTTGTTTCGCAGCAAGGGGACGGCGACTATACTACGATAAACGAAGCTATTGCCAATGCGGAACCCGGTACCCGTATCTACATACGCCCCGGTACCTATACTGAAGGGATTATCCTTACCAAGTCATTGGAGATCATCGGGGATGGTGCGACAGATGAGGTTATCGTTGAGAGCATAGGGTTGCAGTGTCTCCAGATGCGGACAGACTATGCACGGGTGCGCGGGTTGACGCTGCGCGAACGGGCAGGGCCTATTGCCATAGACATTCCCCAGGGGCGGCTCATTATGGAAGAGTGCGACATCTCCTCAGATACGCCAATCTGTGTGGTGGTGCAAAATTCCGAGACGCGCCCGATGTTCTATCGCTGTAAGATTCACGATGTCCCCGGTATCGGTATGCTTTTCTATAAATGGAGCCAGGGAACAGTAGACTCCTGTGAGATATGCCATAATGACTTAGCGGGTATTAAGATAGCGCAAAATAGCAACCCGCACGTTCGTCAAACCAGCGTACATCACAACGGCTATGCGGGGGTGCATATCAGCGATTCTGGTAGGGGGCTTATTGATTCTTGCATCATTACGCAAAATGATCTTGACGCAATAGAGATTACCAATGATGCCAACCCGTGTATTCGCAATTGCACATTGCGAGATCAGGTGCATGGCGGAGGTATTTCTGTGTACGATAGTGGTAGGGGCATCATTGAGGCGTGTACCATTGTGAGTAGCAGCAATGTGGGTATCCAGATTAGTCAGTTTGGCAACCCCTATTTTCGGCGGTGTACGGTACGTACGACCAAGCAGCATAGCCTGGTAGTCAAAGATCAGGGTAGGGGAGTGCTAGATCGGTGCCATTTCTATTGCAATTTGGAATCGCCATTGGCAGTTGAGCGCGAAGAAGACCTCGTTATTACCAAGTGTACTATCAACAGTATGGGTTGTGAAGAGCGTACTCTGTGGGACAATAGCCCCGTCCCTAGCCCACAACAGGGCATCCCCCTAGTCCCCCTAAAGGAAAAAGAGCAAGCTGCTGCGGCTACGTCTTCTGTGGCATGGAGTACCGTGCAGCAGGCAGCAGTGTATCACTAGGTGAGCTATTTTCTCTATTACCGGGTGGTTCCCCATCCCCCGTGTTCGGTTGTAGAGACGGTGCATCATCCGTCCCACCTGCCCCCATCCCCTCGCCCCACGTCCCACCGCGGGGAGAAGGGGAACCGCAGCAGGTGTTCCCCCTCGCCCTGGGATGAGAGCGGGGGGAAAGACTAGAGCTAGATGTCTTTTTATGACAAGGGAAAAGAGTCTGCATCCCCCTCGATACTGCTCCCCCCCCCCATCCCCAACACTTGAACGATTGGGTATAATAGAGTCAGTGTGGAAATTTTGTGATAAGGAGGAAGAAACAGTATGTTTACGCATGTAGATCACATTGGCTTTGCGGTCAATGATCTGGAGGAAGCCGTCAACTATTACGAGAATGCATTTGGTATCACTGAATGGGAACGACTAGAGATGCCAGACCGTCATATGGCAATGGCTGTAACCAATGTCAATGGGTGCTTGATTGAACTCATTACCCCTACGTCAGAAGATGCTGCCTTTGCCAAGTATTTGCGCGAGAAGGGTCCCGGTATTCACCACATCGCCTATCGCGTGGATGATATAGATGCATCGTTGAACCGGCTGCGTGAGGAGGGGGTGCGGCTCATAGACGAAACAGCACGGCACGGGATGCACAATACGCGAGTGGCGTTTGTTCATCCGAAAAATGCCAATCAAGGGGTGCTGATGGAGCTTGTGCAACATACAGAAACCCCGCATCACTAGATGAACATAGACCGAGGGAAATCGGCTCCCCCCTCGCCCTCTGGAAGCGGGGGCAAGGGGGGACTTTAAAAATGAGACCAAATCAATACTATGACTATGATCATTGAACGGATAGCTCTACATCTCATTGAATTACCGCTCGTTTCCCCCTTTGAAACGAGTTTTGGATGCAAGGTAACTCGCCCATGTATCCTTGTGGAGACCTATGCCGAAGGACTCGTTGGGTGGGGGGAGTGTCCCGTCTTTGCCCAACCGCTCTTTTCCTATGAGACGATAGAAACCGCGTGGTGGATGCTGCACGAGGTGTTGGCTCCTGCACTGCTTGGCAAGCGCATAGATAGCCCCGCCGATATGCTGCCCCACTTTCGCTCCATCCGGGGACACCCGATGGCACGCGCCGCGATGGAAGCGTCTTTGTGGGATATGGCTGCCGCTGCCCAGGGGGTCTCGCTGACAACGCTGCTCGGCGGCAGTCGCTCGCAAGTGGCAGTAGGCATTAGCTTGGGTATAGAACCAACGATAGACGCACTCCTAGCCCAAGTAGACGCTGCTGTGCAACATGGCTATCAGCGCGTCAAGCTCAAGATTAAGCCTGGATGGGATGTAGAACCGGTGCGGCAGGTGCGCGAGCGATGGCAAGATGTGCTGCTCCAGGTAGATGCCAATGCTGCCTATACCCTAGACGATGCGGCTATGTTCCAAGAGTTAGACCACTACAATCTGCTGCTTATTGAGCAACCGTTGCACTACGATGATCTCGTAGAACACGCCCGGTTGCAACAGACGCTTGCCACACCTATCTGCCTAGACGAGAGTATTCAATCGTTCCATCATGCTCGGTGGGCATTGGACAGTGGGGCGTGTGGCATCATCAATATCAAAATAGCACGGGTGGGGGGGATGAGTGCCGCGCTCCAGATACATAATATGTGCCACGAACGGGATATACCCGTTTGGTGTGGGGGGATGCTTGAAACGAATGTTGGACGGGCAGCAAATTTGGCGTTGGCTTCATTACCGCAGTTTGTGCTGCCAGCAGACATCTCCGCCTCGCGCCGCTACTACCACCGGGATATAGCCGAACCAGACTTTGTACTCAACCCTGATTCTACGGTGACGGTGCCAACGGCGCAGGGGTTGGGGGTGCAGGTGGTGCCAGCATACCTTGACGCTGCCCGTTTGCGCTACGCGGTCATTAAGGAAGGGTAAGTCAACATACAGCTTGTCCCGCTCCCCCTGCCCCCTCTCCCAGCGGGCGAGGGGGGGTAAGGAAGGTATCTC
>CAZLKK010000139.1:0-441 GCA_964559995.1 uncultured Chloroflexaceae bacterium | reverse complement strand
AGGAGCTTTCATAACGAGCCGCGAGCGTTAGCCAGCGGGTGCGGGGGAAGGGGGTCGGACAGGTGCGCGTTCCCTAGCCCCCACCGGGCAGTCGGGGCATATGCCCCTACCAACCCAATGGGGTGGTGCAGTCTTTGGCTGCCTTGTTCGGTATACGAGAGGTCAGCTAGGGAACTTCCCCGCTTGCTTACGCAAACTGCCGCTGGTGAGACGATGCGTCACCAGATGCATCGGCAGGGAGAGGTAGGCAATGGAGCAACACGACACGAAACCCTTTGTTGTTGTTGTTGTTGTCGGGGTTGTTCCTGTTCCGCACCGCACAGCGTTTCGGCACTGGACCAGATTGGTGCGCCGATATTATGGGTAGCCCCCTGTGGCTATTGTACCACATCAACAGCTTTCTGAGCAGCTTTTGACGATGATTGCTCGCCGCGCCGTTTT
>CAZLKK010000138.1:0-9653 GCA_964559995.1 uncultured Chloroflexaceae bacterium | reverse complement strand
TTGCTGATCGTGAACGACGTTGTTTTATCGCCTAGCGCAATACAAGTAATTTGATCTACTGCAAAGCGTCGTCCGCCACTTACCCAAGCGGTGGCTTCTTCGATAATTCCCCGGGCAATGAAGAAGTTGAGACCAGGGTCAGGGCGAAGGCTACTGGGATCGCGTGTGATATGATACACGAAACGGTCCTTTTCCTCCTCAACGTGGCTGGCTTGATCACTAAATCGATCAAAGGTTTGTGCCGTTGCATTGAGCACGATTTTGAGCTTCATGGTGATCGGCATGAGTTTGAGTGCGAGGTCAGCCATACCGAGGAGCGGTCCAAATTCTTTTAGCCCCAGGGTAAAGGCGACACGACCTGCACGCAACTCCAGTCCACGAGCACCGCGAGGACCATACATTGTTCCCAGTGCCACAGAGGTAGCTGCAATCGCCTCGAAAGGAAATTCCTTTTTCAGATCATTAGGCGGATAGGCACCAATAAACTGTGGCAATTCGGCCAGGCGCAGCAACGCTTTAACGCCGTTCTCTCCCATCACCTCTTCGAGTGATACAAATGTAAGGCGGCCAATTTTATTGGGATAATGCAGGCCACGGAAGGAGTCTACTACAGATGACATGGGCTCTCTGGCTCCTTATAAACTTAACTGCGGGCACGGCAGTGAAAACGCTACAACACCATATATAATACCAGAAAATTCAAATTTGTGCATCATTGGTCCGTAACGTACCACTCGCTGTCATGACAGCCTGACAACTCTTGGGTTCTGGCGTTTTCACAAGCAAGGCTAGTGCTGGACTGCCATGTAATTGCTACTATCTTACCACAACTTGGCGAGATTTTGCCAGCACACCCCGGCTCATGCATGCACTCCAGAATACCAAAGGATTCCTCGAAACAGAATCGTTATCGTTAGCTCTTCCCTATGATACCACAGGGCAGAGGGTTCGTGCCATTCCGCAAAGGCGTGTGCCTTGCGGTCTTGCTTGCGTTCCACACCCCGATTGATACGGGGGGGATGTTGCACCAGTATTGAGGAACGGTACTCACTGGTGGGGAACCTTGTTACGCAATGTCCCGTCCAAGCGTATCCGTCCGGTACTAGTGTATCACTCTTGTGCATCCGATGCAAGAAGGGTACCCTAATTTTCCCCAAGGTTGTACCAAGTTGTACCCAACAGATACCATTTCTGCTCGTGTGACTACGGCTACTTTCTAGGTGTTCACATGTACCCGAAAGTACGCCTTTCAGGTTTGCCATTCCTGCTTCCGGGGGAGACTATTGCTGCAACTTGTTCCTTTTGGGTGTGCCAAGCGTATTCTTGTCTCCATTGGGGGATGTTTTGCCGATTCCCCCATCCTAAAGCGTTGGAGTTCTAGGGGCGGCTATGCCCTAGTCTGTGTAGCCCCTAGCCAAATTGACCAATCCCCATAGGGTATGTGTGGTTGCTGCGCTTGTCTGTCCTGACTTTCAGGTCGGCTCCTTCCGCCAAACCAACGCTACCACATAGGTCGTGTATACGCAGTATAGCACAACATGGCAGTTCTGAAAACATTTCAGGGAGGTGAGGGGGCTACGTCAAAGTCGCACAATCAAAGAATTTTTGCTCTTCTTGCCTACCCTCTCCCCATGCACCTCCACCTACTCCCGCTTGCGGGGGCAGGGTGGGCAGAGGGACAACAAGCCACAACAACCATAGACCAATAAACACAGGTGTGCGTTGTCTATACGACACTATGCTTTGAAATACAATAAAAACAGAAAGAAATACCAGTAGAGTAAATCTGGTATAATTAGCAGATAGAGAAAGCACAACCTATGGCAAAAGTCCAGCGAAAATACGTCTGTCAGCAATGCGGCGCACAATATAGCCAGTGGATGGGCAAGTGTCCTAACTGTGATTCCTGGGACAGCCTCCTTGAACACCTTGAACAGCGCGGAGCATCGGCAGCACGAACAGGCAAAACAGCCAGTGCCATCACCAAGCCGATCCTGCTGCAAGATATTGCAACGGCGGACTTTGCCCGGTTGCCTGTGCCGGGCAGCGAACTGGCACAGGTGCTTGGTGGGGGATTGGTGCCGGGGTCTATGGTGCTTATTGGGGGCGACCCCGGTATTGGAAAGACAACGCTGCTTACGCAGGTAGCTGCGTTTTTTGCCACCCATACCGGTACCGCGCTCTATGTGAGTGCCGAAGAATCTCCCCAACAAATCAAGCTACGCACCCAACGGTTGGGACTACACCCGGAAAACCTATATATCTCTCCTGAGACGAGCCTAGACATTATCCTACAAGATATTCGAGAGCTAAAACCCCGTCTTGTCGTTGTGGACTCTATCCAAACGGTCTATTTGGAGGACATTACCTCTGCTGCGGGGAGTGTCAGCCAAGTACGCGAGTGTACCCTGCGGCTTATGCGGCTGGCAAAAGAGCTCCACATCCCGATGTTTCTTGTGGGACACGTCACTAAAGAGGGGACAATAGCCGGCCCACGGGTGTTGGAGCACATTGTAGATACCGTGCTCTACCTGGAAGGCGAGCGATTTCACCAATACCGTCTGCTCCGTGGGGTAAAAAACCGCTTTGGCAGCACCAATGAGGTTGGGGTGTTTGAGATGACCCGCGATGGGATGCAAGAGATCCCCAACCCCTCGCAGGTGTTCATAGCCGAGCGCAACGCCGGTGCGCCAGGGTCTACCTTGACGGTTGCGCTAGAGGGGACACGTCCCCTGATGGTCGAGGTGCAAGCCTTGACTTCCCACACCGGCAATGCCCAACCACGCCGCACGGCAAATGGCTTTGATATAAATCGTCTGCTTATGCTAGTAGCAGTGCTTGGTAAGCGGGTGGGGCTACCGCTGTTCAATCAAGACATCTATGTGAATATTGTTGGCGGATTGCGTATCAGTGAGCCTGCTGCAGACGTAGCTGTAGCCTTAGCCATTGCCTCATCCTTTCGCAATCAGCGCATAGACCCAGAGCTGGTCCTTGTTGGTGAAGTGGGGCTATCTGGCGAATTGCGTAGCGTGAGTCAACTAGATAGACGGCTCAGTGAGGCAGCACGGCTTGGGTTTAGCCGGGCAATTACCCCCCAAGCAGTAACAAAAGGGGCTGATGTAGCGTCAAATAGTGGACTAACCGTACAATCAGTCCGGTCCCTTGCGGAGTCGGTGAGTCTTGCGTTGATACGGGGAGAAGCAACAGAAGCAACAGAAGCAACAGAAGCGATGACACAGACACCTAATGCATCGCGTTATGAAGAGAGATAGAGCCATAGCATAATGAAGGTGAGTGTAGATTTTTTGATACGCATAGGCGGTATGCTCGCACTGGCTTATTTGGGGTCAGAAATTGGCATATCGCTATCCCGTCCTGCTCCAGATGACCGCCAGTTGCTTGCTACCCAATTGTTGATGTTGGCAGGAGCAGGGTTAGGGCTTATCGTCACCCCACGGCTAACGATAGTCCCCATACGAACACTGTTACAACATATCCGTTCGATACCCCTGGAGGAGATCGTGTTTCTGATCATTGGGGGGATGCTTGGGGCTATTTTTGGAGTCCTGATAGCCATTCCTTTGAGCATGCTGCCTTCGCCGCTCAACCAATACCTCCCGCTGGCTTTTAGCGTTGTGGCTGTCTATATTGGCACAATGACCTTTCTGCTGCATAAGCGTAGTTTGCCAGATATTATGCGGGGTCTGCGCCGTCCCAAGCCGACCACCGTACCGTTAGCTGCATCGTCTAGTGCTGCAGGAGCAGTCCCTGCCACACGCAACTATTTGGTAGATACGAGTGCTATTATAGATGGGCGCATAGCCAAGATAGGTGAGACGGGCTTTTTGGATGGCACCCTGCTTGTCCCCCAATTTGTCTTGACGGAACTGCAAACGTTGGCAGACTCTAGCGATGACCTACGCCGCAGCAAGGGGAGGCGTGGGCTAGATTTGCTGACACAAATGCAAAAAGACTCCTCGTTGCCTGTCGAGGTGGTAGACATAGATGTCAATGGGGTGGTGCGCGTGGATGACAAACTCATTATGGTTGCTCGCCAATATCAGTACCCCATTATTACCAATGATTTCAACCTCAACCGCGTGGCAGAGTTGCAAGGGGTCAAGGTGTTGAGTTTGAATCACCTCAGTGATGCCATACGTCCGGCTATTGTGCAAGATCAGCACCTTGAGGTGTTGATACGCAACGAGGGCAACGCTCGTCAGCAGGGGGTGGGCTATCTTGACGATGGTACCCCGGTGATTGTGGAGGAAGCTCGCCATCTCATTGGCAAGCAAATTGATGTTGTTGTCACACGGCTCCATCAGACGCAGACGGGACGGCTTGTTTTTGCCCATTTGGAAGGGAAAGAAACTAAAACAGAATCATCCCCTGAGCGCAAGCGGGGATCGAAGTAGCGAGAAGTGGTTTTGCCTCTAGGGTTCTGGCAAAGTCTAACCTGACCCCATCTCCCTTGTCCCCGTTCCCAGAGGGCATGGGGGTAAGGTAGCCCCCGGTGGGGGCGCACTGCCGTGCGCCCCTACACCCGCATACACCCACAGGGGCTAGAGGATGGGTGGGGAAAGCCGTTGCATACAATGGCTCTATAATCACCCGGCGGGTTGGTGTTGCTCCTGTGCTTCCTGTTTCTTCACCAACAGCCCAATGCCAAGCAACAACGCAACAACCATCATAGCCGACATTGCCAAAAAGGTGTCTTGCAACGCCGCAACCTGTATGGGGATGGGGGCAGTTGTCGCCCCGTTGGGCAGCGTCTCCCCCAAGCGGGCAAACACCCGCCCTGCCCAGAATGTCCCCACCAGCGCGACCCCCAACGTCTGTCCAAGCACCCGCGACTCGGAGAGCAACCCAGAGACTATCCCTAACTGGTTGGGGGGAGCTTCCCCCATAATGGCACTATTGTTGGGTGACTGAAAGACTCCCATACCAATACCAATAGGGGTAAAGAGGAGAATATAGGGCAGCATACCGGTGTCTTGGTCTAGGAACTTGAGTAACACATACCCCACGACTAGTATTGCCAACCCGATTATCGTAATCTTGCGTGTGCCAAAGCGGTCTGAAAGCACCCCCGATATGGGCGAGGTGATGCCAAGCAGCACTGGCACAACAGACATCAGCAGCCCCGCTGTGCGCGTTGAGTGTCCAAGAATGTCTTGGAGATAGAAGGACATCAGCAACACCGTACCAGCGATGGCGATAAATGCCAAGAACCCCATAACAAGGCTGATAGAAATGAGGCTGTTTTTGAACAGATGCAGGTTGATCATCGGGGATTTGCTGCGTAGCTCAATGATGATGAATCCTGCAAAGATCACCAGGGAAACCCCAAATAGCGCGAGAATAGGCAGCGCAGTAAAGCCAATCCGTTGCCCTTCGGTCATGCCGAGTAGCAGGGTAACGAGAAAGCCAAAGATAGCCAGTGCGCCGGGGTAATCAAACGTTTGGTTTGTTGCAGCCGGTTTGGTATTGGGCAGGAAGCGGAGGGACATAGCCACCCCGACAATCCCCACCGGAATATTGACAAAGAAAATCCAATGCCAAGAGAGCAGGTCTATGAGAATCCCCCCCACGGCAGGCCCAACGATAATGCCAATAGAGACAACCGTACCAATCACGCCGAGGGCTTTGCCCCGTTCTGATGGGGGGAAGGCTTCGGTAAGAATAGCCGCACCGAGAGCCATATTCATCGAAGCCCCTATTGCCTGGACAATGCGAAAGCCAATTAAGGCTTCTATACTATTGGAAATACCACAGAGGGCTGACCCAACGGTAAAGATAATCAACCCAACGGTGTATATTTGCTTTTTGCCAACCATATCTGCTAGTCGCCCAACACTTAGCATAAGCGTGGTAATGACCAGCATATAGGCAAGCTGGACCCACTGGACGGTGGGGAAATCTGTATGAAATTCTTCGATAAACTGCGGCAAGGCAATATTGACAATGCTGGCATCTATCGTTGAAAGAAAGACCCCCATTGCCACACATGCCATTGCGTACCACTTGCGGCTGTAGTCTACGCTGGCTGACGAGTTTTGCACGCTGGCTATGCCTCAACCGCGCTGGCAACCATACTGGTTTGTTTCAGCAGGTCAACGGCTTTTTTGGCAGCCTTGTGTCCATGATTAACACAATCTGGCACCCCTACGCCGTCATAGGCACTGCCGGTAATGAACAACCCCGGCTGCGATTCACAGGATGCATGCATCTCGCTTACCCGATCCAGGTGTCCCACATCATACTGCGGGTTTGCCTTTGTCCAGCGGAATACGCGGGTAAGGACGGGAGTAGCCTGTAGCCCCATCGTGTCGCGGAGTTCGTTTCGTACCATAGCGACCAAAGCGTCATCTTCCTGCTCTGCCAGATGCTCATGCCCCGGACCGCCAATGAACGCCCGCAACAAGAGGTGGTTGTCTGGCACACGATAGCTAAACTTGGTAGAAGACCATGTGCAACCGGTAATCTTGCGGTTTTCCTTGCGTGGGATGACGAAGCCAAAGCCCCCAAAAGGCTTGCCCACATCTTCCAGCCGAAAGCCCATAGATACAGTTGAGGTGGTGACGTAGCGAATCTTTCGCAAATCGGTAGCCAATGCGGGATTCACCCCGTCCATCAGTGTAGCTGTTGCGTAGGCGGGGGTCGCCATAATGACCGCATCCCCCTCGAACGTCTCGCCGTCTGAGGTGCGAACCTGATAGCGTGGCGCATGCCCATTGGTGCTACATAGCTCCAGGCTGACCGCTTGCTTGTCGGTTAGCAACGTCCCCTCTAGGCTGTCAATCAGCTGATTGACAAACTGTCCTAGCCCCTTGCGAAGCGTCATAAACATAGACATGGGCTTTGGCTGACTGCTGCCATTTGTTGCGCTCTTGTCGGGCATAGGTACCCCGACCATGCGGGTAATCTGGCGCAGCCCCGTGTGGAGCAGCGGGTTGGTGCCATTGCTGCTGCCGTGGCTGCCATGCGCTCCCTTTGGCTTGCGCTGTGAGATCATTGCCCGTATCAGACTACCATGTTTTAGCTCCATTTCACGGAAGCGAGGGAAACTCCCAAGCAAACTCTGGTACTCTGGGTCGGAAATGTGAATACCGGACATGAGCGGCTCGGCGATCTTCTCAAGGGCTTCTTTCCCAAGTCGTCGGCGGATAAAGTTTGCCACGGTTTCATCGCCATCATCTTTGCGTGGGGGAATAAACAGGTCCATACCCATACGCATTTTGCCATGCCAAGTGATGAGCCTTGAAGTAGCGAAGGGAACAAAGCGGGTGGGAATAACAAGCAGCACACCATCGGGCAGTGGGGTGAGCTTGCCCTTGTTCAAGACAAAGGTCTTGCGCTTGTCGTCATTTGTCCCCAGGAGCTCATCCCCCAGTCCGAGCTTGCGGCAGAGTTGAATTGCCCAGGGTTTGCGGCTCAAAAAGCAGTCGGGTCCCCCATCTATGGTAAATCCGTCTGCATACTCCGTCTTGATTTTGCCGCCAAGACGGGAGTCACTTTCGAGCAGCGTGTACGTAATTGGCATACCGGCTGCTTTGGCTTCTTCCTGGAGATGATAGGCTGCGGATAGCCCGGTAATCCCACCGCCGACGATAATCACATGTTTCATTTCTGCTTTCCACACTCCATTTCTACACTTGTTTAATTTCGTCTTCCGTCAATATTGCGTCCCATTCACCAGCTATCGTTTGCTTGATAATATCTGCAAAGGCTTGCATGAAGGTAGGTGAGGTGTTGAGCGACTCGGTGCGCTCCATATGTATCCCCCGTTTTGCTGTCTCTTCACGGACTTCTATATCGAGGTCGTAGAGCGTTTCTACATGGTCTACCAGAAAGCCAATGGGGATAATGAGCATGTTCTTGTTACCCGCTTCGACCATCTGGTCCATCGTTTCATCCAGCGAGGGACCTAGCCATACGACTTTACGTGCGCCAGCACTCTGGTAGCAGAAGTGCGAACGACCTGCGAGGGGCGGGTTGAATGATGCGCCCATTTCTAGCCGCTGGACAATGAGGTTCATCGTTTCTTTGAGGTGATCTTCGTAGGGGTCGCCCTGCTCCTTGATAGAGGCGGGGAGGCTGTGGGCGGTGAAAATCAGTTGTACGATATTGCGCTCTTCGGCAGGGAATTTCTCTAGGGCTTCGCGCACCTTCTCGGCTATTGCCTCAATGTAGAGCGGGTGATGGTGCCAGTTCTTGATATGCACAACATGCAGATCATCCGCTCCAAGCGATTGGCGAGCTTCTTCAAATTTATCAATGTATGCCCCAACGGTCATCTTGGAGTAGTAGGGGGTCATACAGAGCGTGACGATTTGCTTTACCCCATTGTTGATCATTTCTGCCAGCACATCTTTGATGTAGGGAGTCCAGTGACGCATGCCAATGTAGATACGGATGGGTTCCGCTGGTGGGGTTTCCTGCTCGTCAGTTGGGGTATTGAGCAGGGCTTCGGTGGCTTCTGCCTGGTCGCAGGTAATTTCTAGCAACGGGGACTTTCCACCGATTTTGGCGTAGCGTTCGCGTATTTCTTCAATGAGCTCGGCGGGGGTTTGTCGTCCGCCGCGGATGTCTAGCAAGAAGCCTTCAATATCATCAAGACTATCTGGTCCACCGTATGACATAAAAAGGACAGCAAATTGTTTGTCGGTGTGAAACAGTTTATTGGTTGTTGACGAGGGATTACACATAACCATAGGTTTTCGTTCCTGCCTTTGTTACTTGTCAGAGAGAATCATCATGGGAGATTATATCATAAGATGTCGTATAGCTTTGCAGGGGGGGTTGAAATAATCTGGTATAATATCCGTTAGGGTAACATTTGAAGAAATGTGTGTGGAAGTATGCTCATTTGTCTTGATCAACGGAATAGCTCTGGTTGTGGGGCTACGAATCCTGATAGCGCAAAACATTGTCACAAGTGTGGCATGTCGCTTCGTTATGCCTTGACCCTCCACAACCCTGGGACAGTCATCAACGATTATCAAATACACAATGTCATTGGCTATGGTGGCTTTGGTGCTGTCTACGAAGCAGAAAACGCCAAAACTGGTGACAGTGTAGCGATAAAGGAAACCTTTGACCCGGCAAACATTCGTGGGTTTCAAGGCGAGTTTGCAGTACTGCATCAGCTTGACCATGACCATCTCCCCCATTACTATGCTATGTTTGAAGAGCAGGGTAATGGCTATCTCGTTATGGAACTTATCCCTGGGCAAAGTTTGCTTGAGGTGCTCCAACGAAGGAATGGCAAACCGTTGGCAGAAGCGCAGGTATTGGGGTATGCTATTCAGGTTTGTGATGCGTTAATCTACCTGCATCAGCAATCCCCCACGCTCATTCACCGCGACATCAAGCCTGCCAATATCCGCCTTACACCGGATGGATTGATCAAACTGGTAGACTTTGGCTTGCTTAAGCAGGGTACCGATGTGACAGGTAGCTCTCGGCTTGGGCTAACTCCTGCCTATGCTCCCCTAGAACAATGGGGCAATACAGGGTTACACACGACTCCCCAAAGCGATTTGTATAGTTTGGGGGCTTCGTTGTATCACCTGCTGACAGGACAAGCACCGCCACCGGTGACCAACCGGCTTGCAGCCTCAAATGACCCGTTGATCCCGCCGCGTGACCAC
>CAZLKK010000137.1:0-9739 GCA_964559995.1 uncultured Chloroflexaceae bacterium | reverse complement strand
CATATAGCCCCAACGCATGCCCTTCTGGACCAGCAAACCATCGCAGTTCATACCGTTTGGCAAAATCTGGGTGGGTCCAGATGCCCGCCGACCCCTTGCGTGGGATAATATCCGGGGCTTGTTGCAGCACATAGTCCATCTCCTGCATCGTCACCCGTACCGAATAGTTCTTATCATCATCATTAGCATTATTATCACCAGACGACAAATGGGCAATGTGGGTATCCGTCAAGCCAAGAATATCAAGCGTGGTACGCTGTGAATAGTAGGGAATAGCCCCCGCGTACTCTGTGGCGATTAGCGCATCGGGGCGGGTATGCGTATGGAGCCATCGTCCCACCTCGCGCAACCGGCGGGTGTGATCTACCTCCTTTTGGCACGTCTGGTCTTGTGCCAACACGACCCCCTGTGACATGACCAGAGCAAGCAAAAGTACCATCCCCCAGGGGACTAGACGGGGGAACTGTTCAAGCATACTCCCAATGCCCCAAGCTACCAACACCGCCAACACCGGCGTAGTGACGACAAAAAACCGTGCGCCCGGCATCCAGTCTCCCCCAACTGCAATGATATACCCGCTAAAGCCAACGAAAAAGATCACCAGCAAAGCCAGTTTGTGCCAAGAGGTTTTGGTGTGGGTCTTGGCATGGAATATAGCCCCGACAATCACCCCAACAATACCAAACCACAGCAGCAGGTAATCTTGTCCAAAAGCCCACAGATAGCGCACACCAAGCCATGCTTGTTCGCTTGTGCCGTCAACTTTGGCATAAAACGTATTGGGCAAAAGGTAGCCATAGTAGTCCCATCGCCAGAGAAAATAGGGACCATAGACTACTGTTGTCGCTAGTCCATATTGAAGGGTAGGAAACGACCAGAGTCGCTGGAACAACCCTATAGGGTGAGGGGGAACCGACAACGACTCCCTTCTCCTCTCAGTGGGGGAAGGGTCTGGGATAGGGGCTAGGTAAAAGCCAGCATCACTCTTCAACCCACGAGACCATCCACAATACGTAGCATACAGTGTTGCTATTATCGCCAGAATAATGCCATCTGGTCTAGTCAGCAGCATACCCGCCGTCACAACCCCTGCTAGTCGCCATCGTTGTTGGAAGAGCAAGAGCAACGTACCAAGCGTCAGCAACGTAAACAACGCCGTTTCCATACCGCTATTGCGGGTGCTATAGATGAGAAAGGGCGAGGTAACGCTCAGAATCACCGGGGCAATCCAAGCCCACAATGGTTGCACCAAGTGGGTAGCTAGGGCAACGGTCAGGGCAACACTCCCCAATGCCAGCAGCATATTGAGTATCGCACTCACAATCACCGGGTCGCCACCAAGGGCCATTGTGCCAGCGAGAATCATCGTCCAAAGAAAATTGGTGTACCCCTCTACCCGCTCGCCAAGATTAAAAATGAGACCATGCCCATGGATAAACCGGTTGGCGTAGTGAAAGGAAATATAGGCATCATCAACAACCCAAGACCCAAGCACCTGCGGACTAAGGACTAACCACACTGCCAGCACTGTAGCCAAAACCGCATAGGTATGCTGTATCCTCCCTCCTGCCAAGCGCAACCTTGTTGTCCACAGGGGCAGCCAAAGCAAAAGTAAGCCAACAACCAAAAGCCCCAACACATGCTCAAGGGCTACCATCCGGGGGACATAGAACAGCGAACAGAGCATCCAACTGACGCTTACTAATAGGGGAAACACCACAGAACGGGACCAATACCCCACACCAACCAACACGAGACCAACTATCAGCGTTATGCCCCCCAACAAAGTCATATCCCTTGCCGGGGCTAGATGGCGCAGCTGTATCGTGTCAAGGGCAACCCCAAGTGGTCGCTGGTAGGAGTCCGGTGTGGTCGGCGCACGCATATCTCCCATCACCGCTTGCTCAGGGTAGGGCGGGTAGGATGGGACAAGCACATGGTAGGTGCGCCATTGCGCGGTGGTAGCGAGGGAGGTTAGGTAACGCTGATTGATGAACAGGTCTACGGGGGTAGTACTCTCTTGGGCAAAACAGCGGCATGCTGTAAGGTCAAGCACTAGCGGAGCCATACGAAGGGCATAGGGGATAGTAAAAGTCCCCCGCTCTGCCATCCAACGAAACGTACGGGAGCCTTGCGTTTCTGGCTCGTGAAACATAAAGAACCCCCAAACATGCTCCGTTTCTGTCCCTGAACCCATGTCAATAGTAACGTGATAGCGAAAGGGGAACCAGAAGGGGGTTGTCAAAAGCACAAGACACACGAGAGCTAGGAGGAGGTGAATAATCTTTTGCATGCAATTTTCCCGCGCACGGTGCGGCATTACCCAACCACAGAGATGACCCCAAAGAGCACCAGAGCCGCCACCAGGGGAACACTAATATTGTCTGTACCACGAGGAGAAATCCCCTCAGCAACAGCTGCTGCGACTGCTGCTGCCAGTGCTGCGATGAAGCCCACCCCGACTCCAAGCGGGGCAACCGAAGGTGCGAGGCTAGACCCCGGTAGAAGCAGCAAGGTCAAGAATATCGCTATGGTACTGGCAATGACCATTGCCGCTGACCCTTCCCATGAGCGGGTATCATGGCGAACAGTGTAGCGATGCTTGCCCCATCGTCTCCCTATCAACGAAGCCATTGCATCTCCCCACGTCATCGCCATAACCGCTCCGGCTGCAATATAGCCCATATCGTTGGGGCTATCGGTGCGCCAAAAGAGGACAAACAATATGGTAATCGAGAGCGCAAAGTAGACGGTACCGGGGGTACTATCCTCATCATCAACTGCGCCAATCAATCGGTAACGATACGTGATATAGTTGAGCAGGATAAACGAAGCAAAGGGGATAATGCCAATATACCAGTGCTCAAATAACCCAAGCACCCCAAATACCCACATCCCTGCCCCAACATGAACGACTTTACGGGTGAAATCTTGTGGATAGTGACGCATACGCCGTATGACCTCTGCCAAGCCAAGCAGCGAGAAGGCATAGGCATAGGAAAGCCCAAGTCCTATCCAATCTTGTGTACTCATAGATGCTTGCCTTCAGGTACAGCCCCCCCCGCTTGAGCGGTGGGATGAAGTGCCTTGCTTGAGCGGCTTTAGCCCACTGCCAAAGCCCTAGTCGTCTCTATCTACCCGATGATACAGCATGGGGTTGGTTTTTTTGGTCTTACGACAGAAGCGACCCGCTCCCCCTGCCCCCGCTCCCATTCCAGGGCGAGGGGGGGTACCCCTTCTCCCGCGTAGTAGGGGAAGGGGTTAGGGGATGGGGGGTTGCCCAGAGCGATCCGATCCCTGGAAAGGGAGCTAAAACTGCTCCAGGAAGCGCAAATCGCCGCTGTGAAACCAACGAATATCATCAATGCCATACTTCATCAAGGCAATACGCTCAGGACCGAAGCCACCCGCAAAACCACTGAACACCTGCGGATCATACCCCCCATTGCGAAGCACATGGGGGTGTACCATACCACACCCGCCAATCTCTAGCCAGCCGGTTTTCTTGCAAACCCGACACCCTTTGCCACCACACAAAAAGCAGGAGACATCCATCTCTGCGCTAGGCTCCGTGAAGGGAAAGAAACTAGCACGTAAGCGAACCTTAGTCCCCTGACCATACATCCGTTCCGCGAAGGTGTGCAATGTGCCCTTGAGATCGCCCATCGTGATATTGCGTCCCACTGCGAGAAACTCAAATTGGTGAAACATAATCTCGCTACGTGCCGTCAACTGCTCATTGCGGTAGCACTTGCCCGGCAGTAGCACGCGCAACGGCTCAGGGGCATAGCGGCGCATAGCGTGAATCTGCCCCGGCGAGGTGTGCGTTCGCATCACCATCTTGGGAGCTTCAGGCGGTGCTTCTACATAGAAGGTGTCTTGCATATCGCGGGCAGGATGGTTGGGGGGAAAGTTGAGCAAGCCAAAGTTGTAATCGTCCGTCTCAACCTCGCGGCTTTCCCATACCTGAAAGCCCATCTCGGCAAAAATCGCTATCACCTGACGGAACACCTGATTGGTGACGTGCATCTTGCCCACCTGCGGCGCACGGCCCGGCAGTGTCACATCCACATGGTCACGAGCAAGCGATGCTGTCCGCACTGCTGCCTTGATACGGGTTTCTGCTTGGACAAACTGCTCTTCCAATGTCGAGCGCAGCGCATTAACCTGCTTCCCCACCGAGGGGCGTTCTTCAACCGGCAAATTGCCTAACCCCCGACTAATACGGGTCAGGGAGCCTTGTTTACCCAAATAGGTGGTTTTCCATCGTGCCAGCGGCTCCATCTCGGTAATTGCCTCTAGCTCACGGTGGGCTTCTGTTTCCATCTGGGTTAGTTCTTCATGTATGGTCATAAGCCATTTCCCATTTCTGTTTTTTGCCGCAACATTTCAAACATGATAACACTTCCAGCAATAGCAACGTTCAGAGATTCTGCCCGCCCGACCATCGGAATGGTTAGGGTTGTTGTTGCCAATGACAAGGCTTGTTGGCTAAGCCCCTGCGCCTCATTGCCAAGCAGCAACACCGCCGGGCTACGCCAATCTCCTTGCGTATAGGGCATCTCACCATCGGCAATGGTGGCATAGATGGGGACATCTGGCAGCATATGGGCGATCTCTTCCCACGACAGATTGCCCCGTATGGGGAGCCAAAAGTGTGCTCCCATCCCGGCACGGACAACCTTTGGGCTAGTAACATCGGCAGTCCCCTGGCTACACAGCACAAGCCCAACCCCCACCGCCTCTGCCGAGCGGAGCAGCGTCCCAACATTGCCGGGGTCTTGCACCTCGTCAAGCACCAACCACAAGCCCGGCTGTGGCGGGAAGTCTTGCCAGTGTACCACAGCAATGACCCCCTGGGGAGATGACGTATCGGATGCGGCAGCAACCACCCGTTCCGTTGCTTCGTAGCCGTTGGGATGGTTGGCAAGGGAAGCAAGCAACTGTTGCCCTGTAGTTGTCGTGGCAAGCTGATCGGGGGCGTAGAGGATCAATGACAAAACCCGTCCTGCATCAAGGGCAGATTGGACAAGACGAACTCCCTCTAAAACAAAAACCCGTTCGTTGTGCCGCTCACGACGGTGAGCAACCAGCGAACGGATATACTTCACACGGGCATTTGTTGTGCTGGTAATCACGCAATGGCAGCTTTTGCTTGGGCAACCACCTGTCCAAACCCTTCAGGGTCATGAACTGCCATATCCGCCAGTATCTTGCGGTCAAGATCAATGCCTGCTAACTTAAGACCATTGATCAACTGGCTATAGGTAGTGCCATGCATACGTGCTCCGGCGTTGATGCGTTGTATCCACAGGCGGCGAAATTCGCGCTTGCGGACGCGGCGATCCCGGTAGGCATACGCCAGGGCGTGCATCACGGATTCATGGGCAGCCTTGTAGTGGCGACTACGGCTCCCCTGAAAGCCTTTTGCCTGATCTAAGAGTTTGTTATGGCGTTTTCGCACCATAACTCCACGTTTAATGCGAGTCATCTATTCTTCTGCTACTTTCTAGGTATTCACATGTACCCGAAGGTACGCCTTGTCCTGGTTAGAAATTCCTGCTTCTGCCCTGCGCTCTCATGGGAACGTCTGTCCCGCGGTACACAGGCGTATTTTACGTCCCAATGTCCCCCCCCACACCCACCCCCATAGGGGCGCATTTATTCGTGGGCAAGCGCAACCGGTTTGCTCGCCTAGCCCATCATCAGGTACTCCAATAGGCTTGGTTCTCGCGCTATTGGTGAATCCGGGGGAGACCATCTATTGCAGCATCTTGTTCCTTTTGGGTATACCAAGCGTATCCCTGTCTCCATTTGGGGATGTGGGGAGGTTTTGCCTCCCTAGCTAGAGCCCCTATTAGCAACATGGTATGGGTGTTGGGCAAGCGCACACCCAACACCCACAACGGGTTTGTCAATCGGAAAGTATGCGGGAGGAGCAGAACCGAAACTCAGACGATGATTGCCCCGTGCCACGTTATTTGTAAGGAAGAGCTACTTGCAAATGGTCCTTGTTTGTTGCAGATGTAGGGAACATCTTACCATACATCCGGCGAACACGTTTGGAGCGATTACGCTTCAACCCCCGCCCTTCTTTGGCTTGCAGGATGCGTCCACTCCCCGTCACTTTGAAACGACGTTGCGCCCCTTTGTGTGTTTTCATCTTCGGCATATCAGTATTTAATCCTCAATAGTATCTACTTCAGTATCACCATCGCTATCGCCATCGTCATCCACATCAGAAGTAGCATCAGTATCAGGAGGATCATGGTCGTAGGTGTCATCATCCTGATGCGGTTTTTCTGCTAATTTACGCGATTCTGACCCTTCCTGATCATCCGGTGATTTTTTAGGTTTTTTGGAAGACTTACTGCCTGATTTTGTCGCAACTGGTGCAAGCACAACGGAGATAGCTCGCCCCTCGAGCATAGGCTTTTGCTCAACGGTTCCAACATCACGCAGATTTTCTAGCAGAAAATCGAGAATTTCCCGCCCGATGTTGGTATGCGCCATTTCGCGCCCACGAAAGCGCACGGTAAACTTCACCTTATCGCCAGCATGCAAAAAACGCCGCGCTTGATTTGCCTTGACTTCAAGATCGTGTGTATCTGTTTTGGGTTTGAGTCGCAGCTCTTTCAGCTCTGTTTGCTTCTGATGCTTACGTGCTTCGCGTTCCTTTTTGCTTTGCTCATAGCGAAACTTCCCATAGTCCATCAATCGACAGACTGGGGGATTGGCATTTGGGGCAACTTCTACCAAATCCAGATTCCGCTCTTCAGCAATGGTTAAGGCTTCACGGGCGGAGATAATGCCGACCTGACTGCCATCTTCTGCAATTAACCGAATTTCCCGAGCACGAATCCGGTTATTCATGCGAAAGCGGTCTTTGCTTGCTCCAATTCTCTTGGATTTATCCAATACTCTTTTCCACTTAACTACCTACAGCACACTAGCTGTACAATAAGGGTAACAATGGCTTTTCCGGTTGCTTCCATCCAAGACGTTGCGGTCTGCTGATTGGAAGCATAGAAAATAGGCACTTACACATATAGCACCCGATTACAGTATAGCGTTGTCATGCCATTTCGTCAATAGGTGAAAGGCAAAAATGTGTGGCAGATCTTTTTCCCCCGTCATAAGAAAGAGGTATAGCCCCCGCTTTTCCCCCCCGCTCCCCCCCTGCCGCGGTTCCCCTTCTCCCCCCGGTAGAGAGCTCCACACAATTCGCCACAAAACAGCGAACTAGCCATCTTCCCCGCAGACATTGACCTGGAGCGGCTCAAGCAGAACCGCAAATCTCGCTGTAAGGAGCAGGGCGAACGGCAGTTAGGCTACGCCGTGCGGGATGCCCAACGGATTAACGCCGCGGTTATGCCCCATCAGGAAGCGGTATCTGCCCCCGTGTATTGCGCCATCAATACCTTATTGGCAAAGTTGTCATATTCGTCAACGAGTAGATAGAGCGGGTAGGGCGTAGTCTGGAGTGCTGCGAGAAGCGAGAGAAAGGTGCGTAGGGTATGGCAGACGGTTTTCCCGTTTTCTCTAGGTTATGGGCAAAGTTTCTCTTCATCCTTCTGATTATCCCCCATCATCTGTCCTACCTTGTGTACGCTTATCCCACCAACTCTTCCCACACGAGCCGCTCATAGCCCACCGCAACCACGCTGAAACAGCGCAAGCGCAAAATATCGCCATAGGTTGCTATGAGCGTCTCACGGTAAACCGCCAGTTTTGCTTTCGCATCATCCAGCAACGCCGCTACCGCAGGCAGTGCGGCAAGGGACTCTCGGTCCATACCACGCACCTGCTCTCCACTCAGATTCATGGTCGCTAGGCTGATGTATTTGAACTCCATCAAGAAATCGTGCAGGGTAAACTGGCGTTTCTGCTGCCGCACCAGCATCACCAAGTCGGCATACTTTCGCTGCAAGGCTGGCTCAGAGTCCATAATATAGAAGGTCTCGCTATACAACAGTGTCAGGAACACCATCTTGATGGTCAATTCGCTTGCCCACCGATAGTCCCGATTGTCTAGCACGGTGAAATAGGTACGCTCAATAAAGGTACAAAGCGCATCCATATCAGCATGGGTATAGAAATCAGTTGCGACCTGCACAGACTGCCGGTCACTACCAGGGGGCAACATCATAGAGCGCATCTGTTCGACATACAGCCCTCGTATGACCAGATTGGGAATAGACAGCACCAACCGACCTTCGGGGGTGTAGCCGCCGAGGGTCAATACCCCCATATAGTAGAGGAGTGATTCGAGCAAGGAGGCTTCTTGCTTGCCTGTGAGAATATCCTGGATGCCAAACTGGTCGACCAGTTCAGTAATCGCCAGCGGTCCTGCCTCCTCGTTCAAGATCGTGGTAATGATTTCTGTGCCATTTGGTTGCCCCAACACATAGGCAATTTTTTCCCCATCGGTTCTCAGGTTGGTATCGAGCATCTTCTCTGGGTATTGACACGATTGTTGCCAGCGTTTCAAGAAATAGTGAACGAGCGTAGGGTTATATAGGGGGGATTGCTGGTCAACGGTAAAGCGATAGCCGTTGTAGTATCGCCGCATCATCGTCAGGGCATCCTGCACTTGCGATGCCGAGAAACCACACACCTGCCCCACATGGTCGAGCAGGTCAGTAATTTCTGCTTCTCGGAATCCACAGAGTTCATTGAAGTTTGGAGCGAAGGTGATATTCTCGGCAATGTTGAAACTGCTGGTCATATCGTGCAACACAATGGGGGAAACACCAGTGATAAAGACCCGTTCCAACCCCTGTCCTTCCAGTGCATACTTGACTACCTGGAAGAGGGTTTTGAGTAACCCTTCCCCTTGAACCAGTCCCAGATAGCGTTCCGTTGCCCCCGTGTATTGCGCCATCAATACCTTATTGGCAAAGTTGTCATATTCGTCAACGAGTAGATAGAGCGGGTAGGGCGTAGTCTGGAGTGCTGCGAGAAGCGAGAGAAAGGTGCGTATAGCATCCATAGGATCGAATCCTATTTTGTGCTGCAACAGGTGTTGATACCTAATGCTGAATTGCTCAATACTGCCATTGATGCAGTTGTAGAGAGATTGCTGGATGGCATCACTGGTACCGCGAGGATTCACGGTGGAGAAATCCCAGCGCAAGATGAGGTACTGGTTGTGGTATGGGGTTGGGTTTTTGCCAATGGCTAGGGAACCAAAGAGACGGTCAAACTCGTCCGCTTTCTGCACATCATAGTAGTTTTCGAGCATGGAGAGGAGCAAACTTTTGCCAAACCGTCGGGGGCGCAGGAAGATGAGCGTATCGCCTTTCTCTTCCAAGAGCGGGATGTAGTTGGTGCGGTCTATATAGACATTGTTGGTCGTGATGATACGGTAAAAGTCGGCTTTGCCATAGGGGAAGATGAGTTTCTCCATCGTCTGCTCCTTGTCACGCTAGGGTGAGTGCCTAATTGCATTATAGCATGGGCAGCTTGCCCATCACCCGCTGCGTCTCACCCAAAGCGACAACCATCCGCATGTAGTGCAGCGTGTCGTCAAAGGAGAGGGTACGCCCCTTGCGGTCCTTGAGCCACTTGTGCAACGGTTGATAGCCACCTATCTGCATCTCCCACACCGCCGCCTCAATGCCGCCAAAGGAGCGTCCGCCGCCGAGCATCACCTGCCCCCGCTGGGCATCATACGTCACCTGCTCCACAGTCCCTAGCGTTACATCATACTGCGTCACCCCATACTCGTTGGGCTTGA
>CAZLKK010000136.1:4840-9803 GCA_964559995.1 uncultured Chloroflexaceae bacterium | reverse complement strand
TAGATTTATTGCTTGCTTGCCCCCACCCCCTGCCCCTTTCCCCCCCGATGTGGGAGAAGGGGCAGAATAAGCAAAGGAGCATGTTCCCTTGCTTCCACCCCCTCGCCCTCTGGGAGCGGGGGCAGGGGGGGGAGGGAAATAAAACTGCCCGTTTGACCTACCACTGAAAGAGGGGAGCGTGTGGGCAACATTGCTATGACAAGGGAAAATATCACCCCCCCGGCACAAGACACAGACTCTTCTGCTTTATGCTATAATAGAACTGGGTTATTTTTCATGCATCCGAGCTAGTCACTACCTCTCCCAGCAAAATACGAGACCCAGGCGGTAGTAGGGTATTACCCTTCCCCCACATAGGAGAGCTTCACCGGAGGTTTACCATGCGCTATCTTCTTGATCAGCAATCATACCAAGAGATGAAATCGCAACCAGAACACCCACGCGATTGTTATGTGCGTGGGCGTGAATATTGCCACCATATTTATCAAGATGGGGTCAAATTTGTTATAGCTCGAGCTCTCTACGAATGTATCGAAGAAGCCAAGAAAAAACAAGATGATGATGCTCTGCTCCATCTGTTGTTTCACAAAGAAGACCTAGAAGTCTTGCTTGGTGAAGAACGACAAAAAGGCACCGACATTCGTTCCTTGCGAATAATCGGTGATCCCCCCCCCTCTGATGAAGAATCTATGCCCACAGCGAAAAACACTTTCATTCCCCCGATCCCCACAACGCTTGAAGAAACCGGCTTAAACTTGACGTTTGTCACAGAGCAACTCTTACGCATTGTCTACAACCGTGGGCGCAGTACCGGGGCAGAGTTGGCGAATGTGATCAAACTCAACTACGGTATCCTTGACCCCATTCTTGCCCAACTCCGTGAGCAAGAAGTGCTGGATATTGGCGGACAGCGAGGATATGGCGACATCAACTATGAGTATATCTTAACCCCCCGTGGCAATATGCTTGCCAACGATGCGATGGTCAAAACAGCCTATTCGGATGCTGCGCCAGTTTCGTTGCAAGAATGGATCAAGTCGGTTAAAGCCCAGACGATTAAGAATGTCAAAGTGACCCGGCGCACTATCCGCATGGCATTTGCTAACCTCATTATTGATGAGTCCATTCTCAACATGGTCGGTCCTGCGGTAAACTCTGGCACATCTATGATGCTTTTTGGCTACCCTGGTAATGGCAAGACGACTATTGCCGAACGTATCGCCAACCTGCTTGGTGATCCCATCTTCATTCCTTATACCATTGAGGCAGATGGCGCACTCATCAAAATGTACGACTCCATCGTGCATGAAATCCCCAAAGAGCCGCTCCCCGAAGGGGTGGAATTTGACCGCAGATGGGTACGCATTAAACGCCCCGTGGTTATTGTCGGGGGTGAACTCACCCTCGAAGCCCTAGACCTCATCTACAACGATAAGTCAAAAATGTATGAAGGTCCCTTCCAGATGAAAGCCAACTGCGGCATCTTTCTGATTGACGACTTTGGTCGCCAAAAAGTCAACCCCTTCTACCTGCTCAACCGCTGGATTGTGCCGCTGGAAAAAGGCTATGACTTCATCACCACTGTGACAGGGCAAAAGATGCAGATACCCTTTGACCAACTCACCATGTTCTCGACCAACCTCGACCCCAACCAGATTGGTGACGATGCACTCCTGCGCCGTATCAAGTTTAAGTTTGAAGTGATTGACCCAACGGAAAAACAATGGCGCGATATTTGGAAAATCATGTGCAGGATACGCAATGTCCCTTATGATGACAAAGGGCTAGACTATCTGGTAGCCAAGTGGTTTGTGCCAGAAAACCGCCCAATGCGTATGTGTCAACCCCGCGACATTCTGGATCAGATGATCTCGATTGCCAGCTACAATATGGAAAGCGTCACGCTCAACCCAGACCTCTTGGATTCAGCCTGTCTGACCTACTTCCCCGATAAAGAGCAAAAGCAATTTGGGGCAAAGGTCAAACTGGATATGTAGCTCGTGGGTATGGGGGAGAGCAAAACGCGCAAACAGTACGAAAGGAGTTTACGTATGGTAGGAGGACTGGCGGTTTATCAATCGTCTATTGGCAAGAAGGTAATCATGGCGGTGACGGGGCTTATTATGGTTGGGTTTGTCTTTATCCATATGATAGGCAATCTCAAACTCTATTTGCCAGACGGTGGCGAGCATCTCGATCACTATGGCCATTACCTGCGCGTACTTGGTGATCCCATTCTCATTGAAGGGCAAGCCTTGTGGATGTTTCGCTTGGTACTACTCACCGCGGTAGTACTGCATGTCATCTCTGCATTTCAGCTCTGGGGCATGGCAAATGCAGCACGTTCTAGCCCCTATGACAAGAAAAAGGCAGCTGTTGCTACCCAACTTGCTATGATGATGCGACTCGGTGGTATCGTCATTGGGATGTTTATTGTCATCCATGTGTTGCACCTAACCGTTGGCTTGCACCCGCAATTTCAACATGGTGAGGTCTATCACAACGTTGTGACCGCCTTTCAGCAGCCTGTGGTTGCCCTGCTCTATGCAGCAGCTATGATCCCGCTTGGGGTACATATCTGGCATGGCGGTTGGAGCCTCTTTCAAACCCTCGGTTTAAACAACCGCCGTTGGAAAGAATTTTGGAAAACCGTAGCCGCTCTGATAGCCGTACTCATTGTGATAGGCAATATCTCAATGCCGTTATCTGTGCTGATTGGCTTTGTCAAATAGTCTGGAGGTCCGTTCTCTATGAGTGTTACCCTCGAATCAAACATCCCTGATTATCCCATTGAGCAGATATGGGACAAACATCGCTTCGATATGAAGCTCATCAACCCTGCCAACAAGCGCAAGTATACCGTGATTGTTGTGGGTACCGGGTTGGCAGGCGCATCTGCTGCTGCTTCGCTTGCCGAGCTTGGTTACAATGTGCTCAACTTCTGCTACCAAGATAGCCCCCGCCGCGCCCACAGTATCGCGGCACAGGGGGGGATCAATGCGGCAAAGAACTACCGTAACGATGGCGATAGTGTGTATCGTCTTTTTTACGATACGGTCAAGGGGGGAGACTACCGTGCTCGTGAAGCCAACGTCTACCGCCTTGCCCAATTGAGCAACAACATTATTGACCAGTGTGTTGCCCAGGGGGTGCCGTTTGCCCGTGAGTATGGCGGGCTATTGGACAACCGCTCCTTTGGGGGGGCGCAGGTGTCCCGTACCTTCTATGCCCGTGGGCAGACAGGGCAGCAGCTGTTGCTTGGGGCATACCAAGCCCTCTCGCGGCAGATAGGGCTTGGCAAGGTGCAAATGTTCTCGCGCACGGAGATGCTCGATCTGGTGATTGTAGATGGCAAAGCCCGTGGGATTACCGCCCGCAATATGATCACCGGTGAGATTACGTCCTACGTGGGCGATGCGGTCATCATTGCAACTGGCGGCTATGGTAATGTCTTTTTCCTCTCCACCAACGCCATGGGCAGCAATGCAACGGCAGCATGGCGTGCCTACAAGCGGGGCGCATGCTTTGCCAACCCGTGCTACACCCAGATTCACCCCACCTGCATACCGGTGCATGGCGAAGACCAGTCCAAGCTCACGCTTATGAGTGAATCGCTCCGCAACGATGGACGTATTTGGGTACCCAAGCAAAAGGGCGACAAACGCTCACCTGACCAGATACCAGAAAGTGAACGCTACTACTATCTGGAGGAGAAGTATCCGAGCTTTGGCAACTTGGTTCCCCGTGATGTGGCTTCGCGCAATGCCAAAGTGGTCTGTGACGCAGGCTATGGGGTTGGCACTGGCTATGGGGTCTACCTAGACTTTAGCGATTCTATCAATCGCTTGGGCAAGGATACCATCGCAGAACGCTACGGCAACCTCTTTGATATGTACAACCGTATCACTGACGAAGACCCCTACAAGGTGCCGATGCGTATTTACCCGGCTATTCACTACACGATGGGCGGGTTGTGGGTAGACTATAACCTCATGAGCAACATTCCTGGGTTGTTTGTGCTTGGTGAGGCAAACTTCTCTGACCACGGCGCAAACCGGCTTGGGGCTAGTGCGCTGATGCAAGGGTTGGCAGATGGCTATTTTGTCATCCCCTACACTATTGGCAATTATCTTGCTCAACAGTCATTGAAGCCGATAGAAGTCACAAACCAGGCATTTATGGAAGCAGAAACCCGCGTCAGCAAAATGACAGAACAGTTGTTGAATGTCAGAGGGCAGCGCACGGTAGACTCCTTCCACAAAGAGCTTGGGCAGATTATGTGGGAACATTGTGGTATGGCACGCAATGAGCATGGGCTAAAAGAAGCCATCCAGAAGATACCCAAGCTACGCGAGGAGTTTTGGCAGAATGTGCGGGTGATGGGGGTCAATCGTGAACTCAACCAGACGCTTGAACGGGCAGGTCGAGTAGCCGACTTCTTGGAATTAGCTGAGCTGATGTGTCGAGATGCGCTAGAGCGCAACGAGTCGTGTGGTGGACATTTCCGGAAAGAGAGCCAGACAAACGAGGGTGAAGCCCTGCGAAATGATGAGGAATATACGCATGTGTCGGCGTGGGAATTTGCCGGTGATAATAAGCCACCAACATTGCACAAAGAGCCGTTGGAATTTCAGTATGTAGCCTTGACGCAACGAAGCTACAAGTAGAGGAGGGGTATCTATCCTATGAAGGTAAAACTGCGTATCTGGCGGCAAAGAAACGCTGAGGAAAAGGGGAGTTTTCAGGCGTATGAACTGCAAGATGTCAGTCCCGATATGTCCTTTCTGGAAATGCTCGATATGCTGAATGAAGACCTCACCGAGAAGGGGTCTGAGCCTGTCGCCTTTGACCATGATTGCCGTGAGGGTATTTGTGGGATGTGCGGGCTCGTCATCAATGGCATACCGCACGGTCCGCATCAGGCGACCACAACATGCCAATTGCATATGCGCTCATTCAAGGA
>CAZLKK010000136.1:0-4802 GCA_964559995.1 uncultured Chloroflexaceae bacterium | reverse complement strand
CTATGCTCTTCACCTCGGCAAAGATTGCCCATCTTGGGCAACTCCCACAGGGGCAGCCAGAACGGTATGACCGCGTGTTGCATATGGTCAAGGTGATGGACGATAGCGGCTTTGGGGGCTGTACCAACATTGGTGAGTGTTCAGTTGCCTGTCCCAAAGAGGTCCATTTGGACTTTATTGCCCAGATGAATCGAGACCTCATTGCGGCGAGTTTTAAGCGGGGACGCAAGAAAGCCTAGGGTCGCACAACCGGGTTTGGGGCAGATGCCCTACCGTGACCAGTACCGTAGTGACAAGACAATGAAACAGCTATGAAACAGTTAGCCGCAAGCAACGAGCATACCGCTGGTATTCTCTTACTCAAGGAGAAAACCGAACAAGTAGAGGCATGGATGCAGCATGCGTCCATGCCCTTCTTTACCCGTCCGCTTAATGCCAAATGGTCTATGCTCTTTATTCCTGATGATAAACTGGAAGATGCGTTTAGTGTGCATACCTTAATTGAATGTTCCAAGTTTATCAACCTCTTTTACTTTACCCATCACGAAGATTGGGGGTGGGGGTATCGGTTGTTTGTCAATGGCTTTGAGGTTGCCAGCTTTTATGATGATTACCACTTTGATCATAATTTGGCTATTCAGCTTGCCAAAGAACGCCACCCCGACATAGAGGACATTCTTTACTATCTCTACTTTGACAAAGAGGGACGCTCGCTTTTGGATTCGCTGGTGGATGAGATCAATAGCTCACGGGTTTACCTGGAAAAGCAGTTTGAAAAGCGTAATCTCCAGGAATTTGAGACATTTGGCATTAGCCAGGAAAACATCGCCCGGTTGGAGCGGCTCATTTGCATTGAAGGGCTACGCGACCAGCGTACCCACTGGCGGCATGTGGAAGAGTTCAAATCGTGCGTAGATATAGCCGAGATGAACCGCCTCAATTTTCGCTATATTGTCAACATCTTTGGCGCAGGTATCATCAAGGGCAAGCAACACGTATAATGGTGGTTTAGCCGCTAGGGTATCGCCATTGGCGCGACCTATTCAGCGATCTGCTTGGCGACCTGTTCATAGACGGCTACCGTCTCCTCGGCAACCTTTCGCCACGAGAACTGTTCTGCCTGCGCCAACCCCCGCTGCCGCAACTCCTCGCGCAACAAGGGACTTTGTACCACACGGCTCAATGCCATTGCCCATGCGTCCGCATCGTCCGAGTCTACACAGAGTGCCGCATTTCCCACCACCTCTGGCAAACTACTCGCATTGCTACAGACAACAGGCGCACCAGATGCCATCGCCTCAAGCGGCGGCAGCCCAAACCCTTCATAACTGCTTGGGAAGGCAAAGACGGTACAGGCTTGGTAAAACAACGGTCCATCCTCATAGGGTACCGTAATGCGGCGCACAATGTCGTTGAGCCGATATTTGGCAATCAGGCGGTCTAGGTCAGGGAAGAGGGCGCGGTTGTTGCTGAAAGATCGCCCGGCTATGACCAGCGGCACGAGTTTTTCGCCCCGCTCGCGCATCTTTGCCACTGCCCGTATCAATACTCCAACATTCTTGCGGCTATCTAATCCCCCAACGTAGTAGATAAACGGTCCAAAGATATTGTAGCGTTCTGCTACCTCGCGCTCTGCTGCTGCTTTGTCGTCAGAGGTAGGGGTGGTATAGCGGGCATCTGCCGCCAGTAGCACGGGGGTGATGCGCTGTGCGGGGATACCCAAGCGGGAGACAATATCCTGTTGGCTATGCGCTGAGAAGGTCATTACATGGGATGAACGATGGATTGTCCGTTGTACCAGTGCCATATATGCCCGCACATGCACCCCGCCACGGTATGCTGGCAGCAGCAGCGGGATGATGTCTGGTATGGTCGTCACCACTGGCACACGACAGGAGCGAGGCGGTGCAAAATAGGGGATGTGGAGGATAGTATCGCTTGATGGTTGCTTGCGTAGCATACCGATAACGTGGGGTATCTGGATTTGCTCAAACCAGAGTTTGGCAAGATTAGCATTGCGCTGGTCAAATGGCGTGGGCAACGTCAGCGTTGAGACGGCGATAGGCGGCGGGATGGGCTGCTCCTGGGTGGCAGGCAGCAGCAGGGTGTAGCGGTGGTGGGGGGCAACCCGTGGTAGCCAAGCAACGAGGCTATGGAGGTATTGTCCACTCCCAACAGTAGGTTGGTTCCAGAATGAACCGTTGATGAAGATGTGCATAGGACGTATGAAATTACTCACTTCACAGCATAAGGGCTTTTGTCTCTCGGCTATTGTACACGATTTGGGGATGGGTGCGCTAGTGGGGACGAGGCATTAACGCCAGGGCTACGTCAACATCCGGTTTGCTCCCCATCCCATGCCCCTGCTCCCATCCCAGGGCAGCGACCCGCTCCCCCCGCCCCCGCTCCCATGCCAAGTCAAGAGGGGGCGGGAAGAGCGCACGGCGGTGCATCCCTACACCTGACCCCGTGTGGTGGTTGCGGGTGTAGGGACACAATGTCCAACCTTAAATCTCACAAGAGTTTGGTCAACCAGCGGCGCAGGGGCAAGCGACTCTCCAAAATACGCTGGCGGTCTTCTGGCTCTAGCCCCCCCATAGCGCGTAAGGCTACGACAAAACTCCCCGCACCCGCTGCGGCAATGCCAAGCAACTGCCCGGCAGCAACCAAGCGTTGCATCAGGGTGTCCCCTATAGTGTCGTCTAGCCCCAACAACCATTGCAACCCAACGACCACCACTGCCATGGCCATAGTTGCCAAGATGACCCGCCCAAAAAACGCCCACGAATAGCGCAAGGGAAAGGCTCGTTGGGCTAAGATAGCTGTCACCAGAGCGATAAGCACCCGTCCCCCGCCAATTGCCAGCGTGACCCCAACGAGTCCATACTTCGGGGCAACCCATACCAACAAGGGCAAAAAGAGGAGGGTTAGGGCGCGAGGGAGCAGCAACAACTTATACCGCTCATAGACCTGTAGGACTATCTGTGAACTACTCAAAAAGGACTCCAAGAAAAGACAAGGGGTCAAAATAGCGACCACTAAGGCTGCTTCCGCGTAGTCTGGATACTGTACCAAAATAAGTTCTCGCGCCAGCAACACCAACCCCACCCCGCCGGGGATGAGGATACACGCCAGGATGCGCCCAATGGTCGCGTAGGCTGATGGTAGGCTACTCTCCCCCCCACGTACCCGCGTGAAGAACGGCACTTGAATACCCACAAGCGGCGTATACAGCAGCGCAAGGGCTTGGCGTACCATAGCAGTACCGGTAGTGTAGAGGGCAACTTGGGCAAGGTTGTTGAGCAGAAAGGCAGCAAAGTACCAACTCACGAGGTAATCGCTTACGTTGAGCACATTGGACATGCCGGTGTAGAGGGCAAACCGTTTCCAAAACGCCCGTGGTGATGATGGGGGTTCAGAATCGGGATTGGTATTGGATTCGGGAGCGGGAGCGGGGGGGGCGGGAGTAGGTGTTGTAGACTTGGTAGGCTTGGTAGCCTGGGTATTGCCCACCCGTAGGCTAGAGAGCACCTGCCACCCTGCCAACGCCACACTAATCAGCGGCGTGATAACCATGGCGATCAACACGCCGCCTATACCCTTGCCAAGCAACACGAGAGCCGCAGCAAGGACGGGTTGGAGCGTATTCCCCACCAGTCCAATAAGGTTCCATGCCCGCTGGCGAAAATAGCTAATGAGGTATGCCATCAAGCCATCGTAGAAGCTGCCAAGAATAACCAATATCAGCACGGTGGCAATCAACCACGGCGTAAGGTAGAGTATATCTTGCTGGAGCGTTTGTTGTGCCGCCGCGAATTTCTCCGGGAGACGATCTACTTGGGTAATGAGATAGTGGGTAAACCGATGGGAAAAGAGCAAAAACGCCAAGCTAAAAATGAGCAATAGCAAACTTTTGATGATAAAGATGATGGTGATGAATCGCCCAACGGCTTTGCGTCCCTGTTTTTGCTCAACCTCTGGGATAAAGCGGGGGAGCGAACGATCTATGCCAAAGTCTACCCAAATGCCCAAACTTGCCGCAGCAGAACTGACCAATCGCAGCAAACCGACATGGGGAAGAGGCAGGATATTGAGGATAACGATATTGGAGATAAGCTCCAAGATGGTTTTGAGGGGGGCTAGGAGCGTATTCCAAGCCAAAGCACGCGAAACTTGTTGGGTCAGATTGGCGGGTTTAGCCACGATACTATTTCTCGGCAGACAGTTCTAGGTCAATGAGTACCCCTTCTTCAGTTATTGGGTTCATATCACTGACTTTTATTGCAAAATCTGTTTCCCCTGGCGGTTGCTCAAAGACTATTTGGCAAATAACAGGTTGTTTTACTGGAAGCGACTTACCTTCACAAGCCTGCTCGTTGGTGATAGAACTTCTTACAGCGGGGAGCTGTGACGGTTTAACCTGTTCATCACCAGCAATTAAGACCAATTCATCTATCCCAAAGACTATTTCATACTCGCCTTGATTTTCAATTTCTGCCCATATTCGGATAAAGGGTTTACCTTCGGGTACAACCATCATATCTCGTTGGGCTTGTTGAATATTCCAACGTATATCTTGTACCAAAACATCTTGGTGCATACCAGCAGTAGCGGGTTGTGTCGGTTTGGTCAAATCAGCATAGTTTATCAAGAGCCATATGGAAATACAGAGTACAAGGAATACCCCAACAAACCCCACAACTGCTCCTATCGCCAACAAGGGGATTCGGGGGGAGAGATATACGACCTGTTCTGTTGGTTGTTCGCCGTTTGGTTTTGGTTGCCCTTCATCTTCGGTTAGT
>CAZLKK010000135.1:9169-9853 GCA_964559995.1 uncultured Chloroflexaceae bacterium | reverse complement strand
CACACATTGACCTAAGCACGATACTGTCTACCAGATTGAAAAAGAAAAGCAGAAACGAATATGCTGGCGCATGCCCGTTTTGTGGAGGCGTTGACAGGTTTTGTGTTTGGCTGAATCACGATACTGGCAAGAACGATACGTACTGGTGCCGAGGATGTGGGGAGAAGGGGGATGCCATAGACTACTTGAAGAAGCGCGAGGGATTGACGTTTATCCAAGCCTGCCAGCGGTTGAATGTGCAACCTATCAACACACAACCGCAGGAGCGCAAAGTCTATCTACCAGAACGGGCAACCGCACCATCACCAGCTTGGCAAGAAGAGGCTAAGACATTCGTTGACAACGCTAGGGCAACGTTGCTCACCGATGCTGGCGAAGGAGCCGTGGCATACCTGCGACACCGCGGGTTCACTGACGACACCATTGACACCGCGGGGCTAGGATACAACCCTGGCGACCAGTGGGATACTTGGGACGGGGAGCGGGTATGGTTGCCGAGAGGTATCGTGATACCTACATGGTACCAGGGGGAATTGTGGAAGGTGCAGATAAGGCGACCAGTCACGGGGCAACACTGGCAGGCAACAAAAAGCGGCGGTGTAGCACCTGAAAACGCAACGAACGCGGTTCTAGGCTTGCTCCGCAAGGCGCAGAGCTATATATCCGTAGCAGCCATTGCCAAAT
>CAZLKK010000135.1:0-9159 GCA_964559995.1 uncultured Chloroflexaceae bacterium | reverse complement strand
AGCACACAGAATTGCCCATAGACACTGTCCTAGCGGCTCTTGATACCTTACGTAACCTGAAACTGGCAACACAACCCGCAAAGTACATCACTGTCAAAGGCAGCACGGGCAATGTGCTGTATGGTGCCGACAATGTAGCGTTCGGTGAGCCAGTAGTGCTGTGTGAGGGAGTCTTTGATGCCCTTGCCATCACCCAGGCAACGGATTATGCCTATACCGCAGTCGCCATCGGAACAACCCGCACCAGCGATATGCGTTGGTTGACGCTGTTGTCTGGGGCAACGCCGTTGCTCCTTGCGCTGGATGCAGATACTGCAGGGGGGAAGGCACTGTCCTATTGGCAGAGTATCTATCCTGATGCTGTGGTTATGTCGCCACAAGCGGGAAAGGATGCCAGCGAGATGCTGGCTAGTAGAGAGGACTTGTCGCTATGGGTGCAAGCAGCGATTGATAGCATACCCGAACCTGAACCCAAGCCCAAGCCAGCGACACCGCCGCCCCCGGTGAGCATCCTGGACTACCAAGAACCTTTCGACACCCACGCTCTCCGTTGCATCCTCAGTGGCGGCGTAGACCTCGTAGAGGGAGAGGACGGGCTATGGCACTTTAATGCTAACGGGGAGCGCATAGGCAAGGGTTTTGCAACCGAATTGGCAGCGGTTCTCTGGCTTGAGCGGGGCATGGCGCAGATGCCCACGCCTGCCCACGCCCTCGGCAGCAACCTCGGCGGCACCATCGGCTACCTAGCGCAAGCGGACAACGGCTTATGGTATGTCTATGATGCCAACGGGATGAGGGGTAAGCGGGGCTATGGCAGCCGTGAGGGAGCGCAGGTAGCCCTTGAACGACAAAAGGAGCAAGCGGCATGATTACGCTAACTGCCCCCACGATGGGGGCATTGAACCCAGCCACGCGCAACGTGCGGGGTGTGACGTGGCGATACGTAGGACCCGCAGATGATACGCCGGGCTTCATTGCCTATGGCACCAAGAAAGGACACAACCGATGAAACCAATAGACTTTCAACAGTACAAAGAGAAGGGAGCAACACCGATGCCAGAAAACACCGCTAATGGGTACCCACTGGTCAACCCCCACGAGGTCAAACTCTATACGATGGAGGAGGCAGCCAAGCTGCTAGGGGTGTCGAAGAGCATGATGTACAAGCTAACGGAACGCGGAGAGGTGCCATTTCTTCGGTTCTCAACCCGCCTGCGGCGCATCCGACATACCGACCTGTTGGCGTTCATAGAAAAGCATATGCTAGGGGAATAGACCTATGGGCAAGCGTAGACAACACGGCGAAGGGACCATCACCCAACGCAAGGACGGGCGTTGGGCAGGGGCTATAAGCGTTCGCAAGCCCGATGGTACCAACGGCAGGGTATGGGTGTATGGGAAGACCGCGCAAGAGGTGCGTGAGAAGCTACGGGCGAAGCAGCGGGAGATTGACAATGGGGTTAATCTCTTCTCTGACAACCCTACGGTAGCGCAATTCCTAGCAACTTGGCTTGAATATACGGTTAAGCCAGCACGGACAGCAAAAACGCATGCAACTTACGTGAATCTGGTTAAGAACCAAATCAACCCCCACTTGGGGAAGGTGAAAATCAAATCGTTGAAACCCGACCATGTACGCCGTATGGTTGCAGAATTGCAACAAGGGGACTATGCCAGTAGGACAATCAATCTTGCGCTCACCGCGCTAAAAAGCGCGTTGAAAAACGCGGTTGCCAGTGGCGAACTCTCCCGCAATGTCGCCAGCGGTATCACCGTGAAGATAGAGAAGCACGAAATAACACCGCTCACCGCTGACCAAGCCAAACGGTTTCTTGAATATGTGCGAGGACATAGGAATTATGCCTTGTACTATCTCGCCTTGTCGCTAGGGTTGAGACGTGGCGAACTCCTGGCATTGCGTTGGGCAGACATCAGTCTTGACAAGCGCACGTTGACGGTTCGCAAAAGCAAGACCAAGAGCGGCATCAGGACGCTCACCCTGCCCCCACACATCGTCGACGTGCTCCAAGCTCATTGGCAATTCCAAGCGACAGAGCGGGTGCTACGAAGTGCAAACTGGCAAGAACACGGACTCGTCTTCCCCAACGAGCGGGGTAAGCCCTTCGACCCGCAGGGGCTAACGTCCCACTTCAAACGTGCGCTAGAACGCTCTGGCTTACCCGATGTGTGCTTTCACAACCTGCGGCATACTGCTGCTACGCTTATGATTGAACAAGGGGTACACATGAAAGTGGTACAAGAAATCTTGGGACACGCTACGCTGGCTATGACAGCAGACATCTATGCCCACGTCTCAACCGATGCCGTCGAGGATGCCCTCGGCAGGGTACAATTAGGATAAGGAGCAACACCATGCAGACTACGACCCCCAACACGACCCTGCTAGACCGCGCAATGGCAGGGGATGTATCAGCCATTATCATGTGGGAATGGATACACGTCTATCCTCACATCCCGGCGCAAGAAGTTCAGGCAGTGCTTGCACTGGCAACCCACCCGGAACCGTGCGAACCTGACAACAATTTTGACAACAATCCCGATGGGCAGGGGTACAAGACTGTAGAAAGTGTAGCACTGACACAAGGCTTTCTAGTGGGGTAAAGCCCAAACATAAGCGGCGGGGGAATAGCCGTGGTATAATAGGGGGCTAGAAGGGAAAGCACTAAATCTAAACCGCTATTTTTGTAATCTTCTCGTGATAGAAAGGGGGACACCTTGTCTGACACACAAGCACCCACCGTCTCTGCTGATCTTGAGCTACGTATCACCGGGAAGGGGAACAACAACCCCGAAGACTGCCGCTTGGATATGTACTTTAGCCGTTCAGATAGCAACGAGTATGACAGACTCCTAGCCTCTGCCGACATCACCATACCCTACAACGAGCTGCGCCAGGAACGCTTAGACCCCGCTGACTATGGCGCACGACTGACCCAAACGCTCTTTGCTGACCAAACCGTTTTGGGCAAATACCACTATGCAACGGGGGTAGCTAGTGGGGCAGGCGCGTTGCGGGTGCGGCTTAGTATAGACGAACGGTTGCCCCAACTGCACCAACTGCTTTGGGAGAAACTGCTCACCCCCGACAACCCCACCGCCGCCCCTGCCCAACGGAGCACATTTGCGACTAGCAGACAGACTCCCTTTTCACGCTACCTCAGTGGCAAAGACTGGATAGAACCGCGGTTGTTGCCCCGCCCTGCTATGCGAGCATTAGTCGTTGTTGCCAACCCAACCAACATTGAGCGATACAACATGGCAACTATAGATGTGCAAGCAGAAGCTGCGCGTATCCAGTACAGCATGAGGGAGTCCATCGCGGTAACAACGCTCCCATCTGGCGGCTATGCTTCCCTCACGATGATCAACAACTCCCTCATTGAGCAGCACTACCCCATCCTCTACCTTGTGGCACATGGGGGGATGATAGAAGGTACGCCCTATCTCTGGCTAGAAAAGCCAGACGGCACCGCAGATGTGGTTGAAGCTGGCAAATTGGTTACGATACTGCGCGATCTGGGCAACAAACGTCCACAACTCATCGTGTTGGCATCCTGCCAAAGTGCCAGCAGCGGTGATCACCCAACGGTCAATAACACCAACCCTGCCCCTGACAGTGACACTAATACCGACACAGACAATGCCCTACTCGCGCTTGGTCCCCAGTTGGCGCAGGCGGGTATCCCCGCGGTGCTGGCAATGCAGGGCAAGATTACCATAAAGACGGTGGAAAGTTTTATGCCTACCTTCTTTCGCCAACTGCAACAGGATGGTCAGATAGACCAGGCGGTAGCCGAAGCCCGCGGGCTAGTCCGTGACCACAACGATTGGTGGATGCCGGTGCTCTTTATGCGTGTGCGTGAGGGGCGTATGTGGCAAGAAGGTAGTGGAGAAGGGAATCAAGGAGACCCACCTATGACAAAAACTACTGCAAAAGCAACCGCATTTTCTATCAACCAAGAGGAGATAAGCGAGCGCAAACTGCGCGAAAAGATGACAGCAGTCTTCCAGATACAAGACCTAGATACCCTATGCCATAATGTGCAAGAAATGCTCATAGATGATGGCAAGGATTTCTCCGTTAATATGGAGTTGGTAGGGAATACCGGAGGCAGAGAAAACCAAATCCTTAAATTGATAGGCTACCTCAAACGACAAGGGTATCTGAATTACCTGATCCAAGCAGTATTGGAAATGCGACCCGATAGCTTGACTATTGATGATATACGGCGTGGTCGCTGACGTATGGGGACGCTCTACCTCGTCAGTACGCCCATAGGCAACCTGCAAGACATCACCCTACGGGCGTTGGATGTGCTGCGGCGTGTGGCGTTGATAGCCGCTGAGGATACACGCCACACCCGCCACCTGCTCTCCCACTACGACATTGCTACTTCCTGCCTCTCCTATCACCACCACAACCGCTACGAACGGATAGACCACATCCTGCTGACGCTCCAGCATGACGATGTGGCGTTGGTATCGGATGCTGGCACACCTGCCCTCTCCGACCCCGGCTTTGAACTGGTGCAAGCCTGCCTCAACGCAGACTTTCCCATATCGCCCATTCCCGGTGCTAGTGCGCCAACTGCCGCGTTGGTTGTCTCTGGATTACCCGTTGCCCCCTCGCTCTACTTGGGCTTTCTGCCCCGCCAGAAAAAAGCTCGCCAAGCGTTGCTCGCCAGTGTGGTACACCTCTCCGCCACGCTCATTTGCTTTGAAGCCCCGCACCGCTTACTCGCCACGCTCAAAGACCTACTGGCTATTCTAGGCGATAGGCGTATGGTGGTAGCACGGGAGATGACCAAGATGCATGAGGAGTTTGTCCGTGGGGCAGTGAGCGAAGCGTTGTTGCACTTCACCGAGCATGCGCCGCGTGGGGAGGTTACGCTGGTTATCGCTGGCAGCGAAGGTGAGGGGACAGTGGGGCAGCAAACTGAAACGCTGGATGCGTCAGCTATTCGCCAGCGACTGCGCGACCTAGCAGAGGAGGGATATAGTAGCAGCGCGGCGGCACGGCTTGTAGCGCGGGAGATGGGCATACCAAAGAACAGGATTTACCAGATAGGCTTGGGGGAAGAGTGACTACCTTACAAGGGTAGGCGATATACCGGGACATTCCGGGCAGGAATACACCATAGATGCACACAGACACAAATACCGGGCATGATTTCCGGTCAAGATGACCTGCATAGCCCCCATTTTGCCCGATTTCTCTGCGTTTCTGCGTCTCTGCGTTTCTGCGTCTCTGCGTTTCTGTCGGGAATCTCTTGCCCAGTATCTAGGGCTATCTATGTGCATCTATGGTTCCATTTGCCTGAAATCGGTATGACTTACCCCTGAAAGGGGGGATGTATGGGGTGTTACCTAGCCCCGGTTTCAGGGTCCTGTGACTGTGACTGTAGGTAATAGTTGTTCTGTTCCTTGTATTTGTGTTGGTACAAATGTGTCAGGTATACTAGTCTGTACTGGTTGGGTGTTGTTGTTAGGAAACGGTTGCCCTGGTTGTGGTTGTACAGGTGGGTCTCGTGGTCGTATGGGTGGGTCTCGTGGCTCTTGTGGTATTGCTGTTAGTACAGGCATAGTGGGAATGTTATCGGGTTGCGGGGGTTGTTGGGGGTTCTCCCCCCCCTCTGGGGGTTGTTGGGGGTTCTCCCCCCCCTCTGGGGGTTGTTGGGGGTTCTCCCCCTCTTCCGTTTGTGGGTCAGCATCCTCACCTTGAGATTGAGAGGAATTGTCTACTGGTGGTATGGGAGTATTAGTAGGCGGTACGGGAACAGCAGTAGGGGATGGGGGTATCGTTGGGGCTGCAGTTATCGTTGGGGTTGCAGTTATCGTTGTCGTTGCCGTTGCCGTTATCGTTGCCGTTATCGTTCCTGTTGTAGTTATCGTTCCATTGGAAGGGGCAGGTGTTGTATCATCATCATCATTGCCATTGCCACTGCCAAAGAGCATAAAGGCTCCTACAACTCCGATAAGAGCCACTACAGCCAACACCCCCCCAATAATCCCCATAGGCAATCCACTCGATGAGCTTTTTGGGGGAGGGTCAGGTGATGAATCCTGCGCCGATGGGGTTTCTGGCAAGCGTATAGTGCTTGCGTCCTGTTGCGGGGACGGTGATGAACCTGTCCCAAGCGTTGTTGTCGGTACCATCGTTTCATCTGGTTCATCACCCAAAATCCCATCAATTTCATCTACGACACCAATAGCCACAGTAATATTGTCTGTCCCCCCCCGATCATTAGCCATCGTGATGAGCTGCTGGATAGCTTCATCTGGTGATTGGGTTGTGACGACTTGCTTAATTTCATCATCTTCAACCAAGCCATGCAACCCATCGGAAGAGAGGACAACTATATCCCCACGATGCACCCGCAAAGGGAAGATGTCCACCTGCACTTCAGCCCGGTAGCCTAGCGCACGGGTAATCATATTGCGGTAATTAGATTGACGGGCTTGTTCAGAGGTCAAAAGACCGGCGGCGACCTGTTCTGCGACAAGCGAGTGATCACGCGAGATTTGGTTTATATAGTCTTCACGGATAAGATACGCCCGGCTATCGCCCACATTGGCAATATAGAGCATGTCTTTGAAAAAGAGTGCTGCAACGCCAGTGGTACCCATTGTCCCATCACCTTCTTGGAAAATGTTGCGGTTCGCTTCATAGAAGACATGCTCCAACACGGTTTTACGATCCGCTTCATCTGATGTGTAGAAGGAATCAACAATGGTATCTACCCCAATTTTGCTGGCGATTTCCCCAGAGGAATGACCACCCATACCATCACAAACCACGATGAGGTATCCCTTCGCCTCACCATCTGCCTGTTCTCCGAGTTTATAGGAATCCTGATTTACTTCACGCTTCAAACCAACATCGGTTTTGGCACTATAACGTATTTTCATAGAAATAGCGGCGTGGGAAACTGGTGGGTTTCGCAGAAAAATGCAACGCCGCTGCCCCTTTCTGTACTAGACTTGTGACTCTCGACACAATGCCAACATGGTACCGTACCTACGCTAAGGCTGTCAATGAGAGAGTATAGCACACAGTATGGTCTCATGTCCATATTTTTTGGCATTTTGGGTGTGGCAGATTCTTTTTCCCTCGTCAGAGCAACGTTACCCAATGAAAAACGCATTGCCCTATCTGTTTACCCGCTCCCCCCGCTCCCATTACCAGGGCGACAAACCCGCTCCCCCTGCCCCCGCTTCCAAAGGGCGAGGGGGGGAACCCACCCATCCGCTGGCGAACGCTCGCGGCTCGTTTGGCGGGGCGAGGGGGACGCGGGGTAGGAAATAGGGGGAGCTTGTCCCCCGCCGCTACCGCCACTCCCGCACGATGCGGATGCCTTCCCACGCGGGGATGGTACCTGCCTCCCGTGCCATAACGATGTGCAACCACCAACATGCTTCTAGGACAATTTGTCTATCCTCTGCATATTCTTCTTGGTCCATTAGCCCATATCCCACCCAAGCAGTCTCAAGGGCAAGTGCGGCATAATGTCTCCATACTCTTCGTATATCTTGCACTGTTCCTTCACCAACGATAAGCACATCCAATATTGCTTGAAGCAGACGAAATTTCTGTTGAGCAATATTACCTTGAGGAGTGGGCATATTTTCCAGCAGTCGTTTTGCTTGTTGAAAATTATCTGTCTCAATTGCAGCAGTCATTTCTTTAAGGGCAAGGGCAAGGTCTAAGTCTAGGGAGAGGGTAAGAGCAAGAGCCAGAGCACGAGCACGGGCAAGGTCACGAGATCGGGTCCGAGTTCGGGTCCGAGTAGGGGTACGAGCAAGGTCACGGGCAAGTGCAAGGTCACGGGCAAGGTCGAGATCGCGGGCAAGATCAAGAGCGCGGGCGCGAGCACGAGCACGAGCAAGGGCATGGGCGCGAGCACGAGCAAGGTCACGGGCAAGTGCAAGGTCACGGGCAAGCGCACGTTCAAGGGCGATAGCAAGATCGCGAGCAAGGGCACGGGCAAGGACACGAGCGAGGTCTTCAACCAAAGGTATCTTCATACCCTGCTTTTCCCTTATCTGCTTAAGCTGTTGTCGTATCTGCTGCTCCTGTTGGTTAGGTAAGGCTTGTGAAGTAAAGGGATCACTATCTTTCTCTTTACACCAAGCAACTACTGTTGTACTGCTTCGTGAAGAAATAGGAAATGCAGCCGATTCAGTTTGCGTTGGAAGACGTAGGATAGCCCCCCCGCCATATCGCTGTGTCAACCATGCACAAAATGTTTCGGCATCTGCTGGACGAACCCCGGTTATGGGGGCAGTCGCGCTCCCTTCGGGAAAGTGGCAGCTAATCCAATGGTCTGGTTGGTAGTATTCCCCTTGTCCACGCATATCATCTAAAAAAAGCTGATACTCAACACAAGTAATGTATTTTATGTCTATATCACGATATTCGTCCAAACGATGTAAGTTTTGTAAACGACGTGAGAGGCGCACTTTAGCAGCAATCCTTTGACGAGCAGGGTCGGGGTGTTCAAGGTCATTAAACAACAAATCATCTACACGAATACGTAAATCTTCTTGAAGATTTTTGGCTTCCTCACGACAATCTATCGCTAAAGTTAGCACTTCTACCGAGGGATTTTCAGATGCTAAACAAGCAACGATAACCTCACTAGCATCAGCTTGTGCTACGTACAGGCGAATCGTCTCATTCCACCATTCTGACTCGATGTATTGGACAAGCGTTGTGCCAATTTTACGCTCGTGGATATGGGCAGCAGCGAGGTATTCTTGGAAGGTCTTGTGGGCAAAACTATACATCCCCGTTTCTTTTTCTAGCAGTAACCCACTCTGCTCCTCCATATGTTTAAGAAACTCAGCCCCTATTGAACTACTCCCAACCAACTTGAGTGGCTCTTGGATAACCTCTACTGCTGTATCTGTAGCAATCTCGCGGGTATCTTGGCACATCATATGGTAGGCAAGGGGTTGCAGCACACTCTGTTTTTGGGCAGGAGTCAAATCTAGCTCAATACCGCGGGCTTGTTGTCGTTTCCCAAGAAAGACCTCACAGATTTCTGCATAGAGTTCAACCCGTCGTCCGGGCAGTGCGTCCGGCCCGAGTTTGATTCGGGTCGCCTTGACAGCAGTCGCATGGATTCTGATCTTGTT
>CAZLKK010000134.1:8371-9879 GCA_964559995.1 uncultured Chloroflexaceae bacterium | reverse complement strand
CATCATACACTACATTGCACACAGAGGGAGGTATCACGAATGGCGGTAAGTCGAGAAGTCTATCGGTTACATCGTTCACCTGCGCCTACATCAGTAGTCATAGGGGATGGCAAAGGTCGTCAAGTTGTCTTTGTTATCACGCTAGTGTTGGCAATGTTGGCACTCTACGCCGTTATGAGCCACGTTGTCGAGTGGGGGCGCGTCAAGTATGATGATATGCGGTATGGTCGTCCCCGTTCGTTTCACCTTGCGGTGCCAGCCGGGGCAGACGGCGAGAAAGAAACCCATTTTTTGGCAATGAATCTCAATCGGCAGGTGGTAGTGTTTGAAATACCGGATGGGGAAAACACAACGCACATACGCACGTTGCAAGGGCCCTATTTGTTTGGAGCGGGAGAAGACCTCACTCCTGTGACATTGCATATGCAAGATAAAAACCACGACAACAACGCGGATTTAATCCTGCGGGTGAAGGATGAAGAGGTCATATATCTTGACCGCGGTGGGACGTTTTCCCTCATGACAGCAGACGAGCGGCAGCGGTTGCTTCACCAACAATAAAAGTAGGCGCATGGTTCGTTTCCATGTTTCCATGCGCCTTTGGTTGATCTCGTCTAGCTCATTACTGCTGTGGTGGTGCTGTGGGTGCAGCTAGTTGACTTTCTTTGGGATTCTTTTGTATCTCACGTAGTTTCTTGTGGTACTCTCGCGTTTTGAGCTTTTGCAAAACGACAGCAGAGGCGACAACAGAGAGGACCAACCCTAGCCAGAAATAGGGTTCTATATGCAACAACAAGGTGATGATAAATGACCCCCCCATACCCAATGCAAACACCAGCCCCGAAATCATATACAGTTCAAAACTTGGACTATGCAGATAGCGTTTATCTTGGGGGCTAAGGTTCATCGGTTCTTGCATTCTTCCCTCGCTTTCGGTTTATCGCTTAGGTTATGGGTTCTTACAATAACGGGCATATCGTGGCGTTACGATCACAGTCTATTTCAAGACCACAGACTGGACACTGATAGACCCGCACGGACAAATCCTTCTTGACTACCGTCATACAACGGCTACAGCGTTGCGAGGTTTCGCATGGGTCAATCTCGATATACGGGCAACCAGACTCCATGCCCTCCATTATAGCTTAACCCAAGAAAGAACGCAAGTTCGTAATCTGAAGCAACTAAAGCAACTGAAGCGGTTGAAGCCCTGCTATCCCAGGGCTAGAGCACCAGGGTTGTACGGGCTACATCTATAAACGACTTCCCCCTACTTGGGCATATTGCGCCAGAACCGCACCAAAACCACAAGCAGCACAAGCCCAACAACCCCCGCTGCTATCTTGATCAATAAGCCTGTGAACGCCTGTTGTTGTTGCTGTTGTTGGGTTTGTTGTATCTGAACATCCTCAACCTGCTGCCAGGGGGGAGGAGCAGCGTTGACGCTGCCGTGGGGAAACTGCACATCAAAGGTACACGCCACATCAGGCGCAAATGGCCCCCCGCTA
>CAZLKK010000134.1:0-8222 GCA_964559995.1 uncultured Chloroflexaceae bacterium | reverse complement strand
AGATGTACCGTTGCTTCAGCTGCATTGATCGTATAGGTACGGGCATAGTCGCTTATATCCCAAGAGAGCATGTCCGTATCACCTATAAAGGCAATCCATAGCCCCCCCTGCACCAGATAGCCTATGGTAAAGGTACGGGTGCCAGTGGTTGTAACGGGAAAGTACCACGTTACACAAGTTTGTGTCTGGTCTGACTCCTCAACAACATCAACGGTAAAAGTCTGGGGTTGTTGGCTATCGGCTTGCTCATAGGGGGTATCCTGCTCGCTGACCACCCACTCACCCACGCCTGTCATGTAATCATGCGATAGGCACAATGACGCATTGCTGAAGGGACCGTCGTTTAGGTCAAGGTCCCACGTTTCCACAACCTGGATGTTCCCATCTGTGGTAATCGTCAAGTCCTGCTGATCCTGCTGCACAGTGGCGGCGTTCGTTGCATCGGCAAAGGCATGCTCGGCGGCAGTCTGCCACGGCGGAGGGTCTGCTTGCACCGCGCCATGCGGAAACTGTACGCGCAACCGCCATCTTGACGCTTGCATAAAAGGTCCACCAGTAAAAGTGACGGTCTGTTCATCAATCGTGGGTTGAGCAGTATCCTGTTCCTGGTCACGGTAGCTTGCTGCCTGTAGAGATGATGGCTCATATGCTGTGGGCAGATGCACCGTCACATTGGCAGCAATGACAGGGTAGCCGTGATTTTTCTCTATCGCGTTCCAGGTGAATATATCGTTGCCATCGGGATAGACACGCACTGCCCCCTGGAGGATATATTTCAACGTGAAGGTGCGCGTGCGGTTTTGCGTTTTGGGAAAGTACCAGGTAATCGTTGTACGCTCTTCGCCCTCGCGGACGGTGTAGGTATGCGGTTCATAGTTGATAGAGTCTTCGTTGGCACTCTCTTTATAGTGTACGCCTGATGCTTCTACCTCCCAGCCGGTGATGCCGGTGAGATGTTCCGTCGAGATGTCGTGCATCACGCGACTAAACCGCCCTTTGCGAAAAATAACTTTCCAGGTTTCTTCCACTTGGACATCGCCATTCGGCAGAATGGTGACATCACAGTCGCGCTGCTCTATGGTGATTTCTTTCTCCTGCGCCATAACGGGCGATATTGCGCTTATCCCCCAAACGGCGAGGATGAGGAGCAACAAACGGGAAAACCCCGTTTGGGTAGAGGGATGCTGAGTATTGACTTGTGCCATAGTTACTATACCTAAAAAGAGAAATAAAGAGCGTTTGTCATACTATTTTGTACAAACGTATCCTTAGTATAGAACAGGGGACGGGTATTGTCAAAGCGGGGATAAAGAGGAGATAGGGTTTCCTTAAATCCCACTTGCATCTCTCCGAAAACTATGCTATGATATACGTCAATGCCGTGCCAAGATAGCTCAGTTGGTAGAGCACAGCCCTGAAAAGGCTGGGGTCCCCGGTTCGAGCCCGGGTCTTGGCACCAACAGAAGTAAGAAATCCTTTCCTTATGCGTGGTGCAAAATAGCTCGGCTTTCTCACAGGGAGAGAGCCGAGCTAACATTTTTAAACCAACATTGTGTTGGCGTGTTGGTACATAGCTATCCAGTGCTTACCGTATTTTTGTGACACACGCATGTCCCACCAAACGAGCCGCGAGCGTCAACGAGCAGGTGCAACTCCCTTGCCCATTCCAGGGCGAGGGGGAGCCGCCCCCAGCGACCCGCTCCCCCCCCCTGCCCCCGCTCCTATGGGCAAGGGGACAAGGGGGAGCGGGGGATAAAATGTGCTAGGCAAACACGGCAGGCTCAAGCTCTAGCCGCTGGTAGAGTTCTTCCAACACCCGCTTGGCTGCCACAGGTATCACCGTACCCGGACCAAACACCGCCGATGCGCCGTTGTTTCGCAAGAAATCATAGTCCTGCGCCGGGATAACCCCCCCAACAACTACCACAATATCTTGTCGTTCGAGCTTGCGGAGTTCCTCAATAAGCTGTGGCAGCAACGTCTTGTGTCCTGCCGCCAGCGAGCTCATCCCAATGACATGCACGTCATTCTCTACCGCCTGTCGTGCGACCTCATCCGGGGTCTGGAACAACGGTCCTATATCCACATCAAAGCCCATATCAGCAAACGCGGTAGAAATAACCTTCGCCCCCCTATCGTGTCCATCCTGCCCCATCTTGGCGACCATGATGCGTGGGCGGCGACCCTCTTTCTCCGCGAAATCGTCAGTCATTTGGCGTACTTCGGTAAACAACGTATCATCTCCATATTCGCTACTGTAGACCCCAGAGATGGAGCGGATGACCGCCTGATGGCGACCTACCACTTGCTCTATAGCCTGGGAAATCTCCCCCAAGCTGGCGCGAGCACGGGCTGCCTCTACCGCCAGTTCAAGCAGGTTGCCCTCGCCGGTCTCAGTGGCGTGGGTGATGGCAGCCAATGCTGACTCCACTCGCGTTTCGTCACGGTTTTCGCGCAGGTTCTTGAGCCGTTCTACCTGGGAGTGTAGCACTGCGGTATTGTCCACTTCCAGAATGTCCAGCGGGTCTTCTTTCTGCAAGCGATAGCGATTGACCCCCACCAGCGTTTCCTTGCCAGAGTCAATGAGGGCTTGTCGCCGGGCTGCCGCTTCCTCAATTCGCATTTTGGGCAAGCCGGTTTCAATAGCACGGGTCATACCGCCCAACTCTTCTATCTCCTCGATGTGCTCCCACGTTCGCCGCATGAGCGCGTCCGTCAATGCCTCAACGTAATAGGAGCCTGCCCACGGGTCTACCACCCGACAAATGCCAGTCTCGTCTTGGAGGTACAGCTGCGTGTTGCGGGCAATGCGGGCGGAAAAGTCGGTGGGTAATGCGATAGCTTCATCTAGCGCGTTGGTATGCAACGATTGGGTGTGACCAAGTGCCGCCGCCATTGCCTCTATGCAGGTACGCGCCACGTTGTTAAATGGGTCTTGCTCCTGCAAGCTCCAGCCGGACGTTTGCGAGTGGGTACGGAGCGACATAGAGCGGGGGTCTTTGGGGTCAAACTGTTTCATCAGCTTTGCCCAGAGCAACCGTCCCACGCGCATCTTGGCAACTTCCATAAAATAGTTCATGCCAATTGCCCAAAAGAAGGAGAGGCGTGGGGCAAAACTATCTATGTCCATCCCCGACTTCATCCCCGTGCGAGCATACTCTAACCCATCTGAAAGCGTATAGGCTAACTCCAGGTCTGCTGTCGCGCCGGCTTCTTGCATATGGTAGCCAGAAATGCTGATGCTATTGAAGCGTGGCATGTTCTTTGCGGTGTAGGCAAAAATGTCGGCAATGATGCGAATAGACGGCTCAGGTGGGTAGATATAGGTGTTTCGCACCATGTACTCTTTGAGGATGTCGTTTTGAATCGTGCCAGTGAGCTGTTTGGGGGCTACGCCCTGTTCCTCTGCCGCCACGATATAGAACGCCATCACCGGCAACACCGCCCCATTCATCGTCATCGAGACGGACATCTCATTGAGGGGGATACCATCAAAGAGGATTTTTGCATCGAGGATGGAGTCTACAGACACCCCTGCCTTGCCTACATCACCTACCACGCGAGGATGGTCGGAGTCATAGCCGCGGTGGGTGGCAAGGTCAAAGGCAATAGACAACCCCTTTTGCCCTGCGGCGAGGTTGCGGCGGTAAAAGGCGTTGCTCTCCTCAGCGGTGGAGAAGCCGGCATACTGGCGCACGGTCCACGGACGCACGGCATACATCGTTGGGTAGGGACCGCGCAAGAAGGGCGGGATACCTGCTACAAACCCCAGGTGCTCTAGGTCTTGCGTATCCTCGCTGGTATAGAGCGGATTTACCTCGATATGCTCCATCGTCTTCCAAATGAGGTCGTCAAGGGATGAGCCGGTTTCCTGCTCAACCTGTGCTCGCCATTCCTCGTAGGTATGCTGGGGAAACTCGCTTGCATACGGCATTGTGGTAAAATCTGGTGTGTTTGTCATGAGGTAACTCCTATCTTTTTCTGGAGAGAGACCAACAGTTCATAGCAGTTTGCGCGAAGATGCACGAAGTCATCTACCCCCGCCTGTTTGTGGGCTTCTAGCTGGTCTTGGGGATAGCCGGCGAGGATAACCAGCGTATCTGGTTTGGCAGCCTTGATTGCCTGCGTCAGCGGCGGGACAATCTCTGGGTAGGTATCGTCAGTTGAGCAGATAACGACAATAGGCGCACCAGAGTCCAACGCAGCTTGGGCAGCCTCTTGTGGCGTAGCAAAGCCATTGTTGGTCAGCACATCAAACCCACCCACCTGAAAGAAGCCGGTGGAAAAATCCGCCCGCGGCTTGTGCTGTGGGATAGGTCCCATATTTGCCAAAAAGACCTGTGGGGGGGTGCCTGTTCGTTGGGCATAGCTTGCAGCCTGCTTGCGGAGTTCTTCGTAGCGTTCTGCCCCACGATGTATCCGAATGGGGGGTACTGATGGCTTGGTTTCCTCATCACTGTGCATGATACAGGCGACCTCTCCTAGCGTAGCCCCTAGAGATAGTGCGGCAATTACTAAGGACATCATGTCATCATCATCCTTAGCTGTTGATGTTCCATGTCTTTTGGCACGATATTGGGCTATCTGGTTAGCCCGTTCGTTATAGCGTTCTTGGACAGCCCCTTCCGATGCTTCCGGTACATCCAACGGTTTCTCGCTGATGTTGGCGTACATATTGACCCCAACGAAAATGTCCCGCCGCTGGTCTATGTTCTTCATACGCTTGTCGGCAACGCTGGCGACTTGTTCCTGGGGGTAGCCTGCCTGAAGCGCAGCAGCCATACCGCCGAGCTTTTCTACCTCTTGGAAGATAGCCCAAGCATTTTGCGCTAGTTGGTCGGTTAGCGTCTCGACATACCACGAGCCACCGGCAGGGTCTATCACGCGGTCTAGGTGACTTTCCTGCTGGAGGATGATCTGCGTGTTGCGAGCAATACGGCGCGAGAAGAAATCCGGGGTGCGGATGGACTCATCAAATGGTCCAACGTGTAGGCTATTACAGCCCCCAACCACACCAGAGAAGGCTTCGGTGGTCGTTCGCAGCATATTGACGTAGGGGTCATACACGGTCTTGTTCCATGCGGAGGTACGGACGTGCAGCGTGAGGGCTTGGGCGGCTTCGCTACCCCCAAAGGCTTGGACTACCTTTGCCCACAGCAGCCGCATAGCCCGGAGTTTTGCCACTTCCATAAAGAAGTTGGAGCCAAGCGATAGGGAAACCTGTATGCTCTGGGCAGCATCGTCTATGGACATCTCTTGTGATTGCAGGTGGCGTAGATACGCTACACTGGTAGCCAAGACAAACCCTAGCTCTTGGGTAGCACTTGCCCCGCCGTTGTGGTAGGGGTGTCCTTGCACCTGAACGGTACGCAAGCCGGGCGCATGGGTTCGCGCCCATGTTGCCAGACCCGCTAGAATCACCGGGGTATGCTCTATCGCATAGGAAAGTGTCCCATCACGCGCCAGCGTACCGAGCGGGTCTACGCCGATACAACCGCGTAGTTTGTCAGCCGATTTGCCCTGTTTCTTGAGCATGACCATAAGCAGAGCAGTAATGGGTATGCCGTTGTCATCTGCCTGGATGTAGATGGGAACTTGCTCTAGGTCTATACCGTCTAGGGCTGTGGTGATGTCATCGAGCATAGAGATAGATACGCCATCACGCCCAATGTCGTCGGGACGGGCTTTGTCGGCATCAACCCCGGCACGGGTGGGTGTATCCAGCACCATATTGACGGCGGTCTGTCCACGCTCCATATCAGTACGTAGGGCTTCGTTGAAGGCAGCGGGGGTGCCAATGGTCAGTTCTTGGCTGATGTCCCACGCCTGGCGGTAGTACCCGGCGGCGTTTCTGCCCCGTAGGTAGGGGGCAAAGCCAGGGTAACTGTTGGTGTGTGGCAGGTTTTCGCCGTCCTCCTTGCGGTAGAGTGGCTGGAGTTCTATGCCTTCGTATGTGCGGGTAATGAGCTTTTTCTCGAACGATGCACCTTTGAGGGATTTTTCGGCGGCTTCGCGCCATTCCTCATAGGTGGGGTACGAAAATTCCTTGAGCAAACGCTCGTGTTCGGTCATATCCTCTCCCCCCTTTTGCTAATTTGGTTTCAATCTACAGGTTACTGGGAATGATTATCATAAGCTGCTGCCTCGTGTCCTCCTGATACTCAAGGCTTTTGGGTCATGCCGATGGGATGGTATAATCCCAGGCTTTGGTCCAGTCGGTCAGGGTGCGAATAGTTACCAGCACCTCTTGGTGTTTGGGATGGTCACGGTAGCGTTGGAGAGCGTCCATATCGTCAAAGTGGCTGATCAACCCGAAGGTAGCCGAGCGTTCTGCGCCGATTTCATCACGCATCACCTCAAAAAAGCGTATTTCGGGGATAACCCCTTCCAACGCTCGTATAGCGGCGATGAGGTCGTCTACTTCTGCTGTGGAGACATCCGAACGAACACCAAAGAGGACTACATGGCGTATCATACTGGTTTGCCTTTCTTCATACTGTGAGACACGCAACCAATCATTGATAGTGTACTAAACAATGGGAGAATGTCAAGGGAGAGGGTGAGGGGATAGTCGTATGCAACGGATTGCCGGTCTGTTCACGCCCTCGATAGTTCAGAGGATAGGACAACAATAGCCACGTTCGTTATCAAATATAGAGAGTTTGCGTTAAGACATCCTTAGTGAGGGTTTATATTTTGCATAGTCATAGATTATATTCTTAACAACCTTACGATATTTTTCTATGGTATCCATGTTACAATCCTTCACTCGCATTAGAATCCCACATCCATTTTAGCACACGGCAAAGCCAATGAAAAAGCCCAACGGCACCGGGTCGGAGTTGAGCGACAAGTTAGGCATTTTGTTTTACCATAGATGATAATATTCCGATGATTCTCTTAGGATTATCTTCAATGCTATAATCTCGTAAATCAATAGATATTGTCTTATCTTTTAATTTTAAGAATTTCCAAAAAATGCCGGTTGTTACCGTTCCATAAACTACCGCAATGTTATTCCCCTCTTTTTCATTAAATACCTGAGCAGCTACCATTTCAGCAATACACTGACCTAACCCATTCATGATATTGTCATTCTTTGCTTCTACCAGCGTTATAACGGGTGATTTGAGGAAGAGCTGTTCGGGAGATAGGCTGACGATAAAATCACAATAACCACTTAAATTATTGTCCTTATCAACATGAAACTCTATACCAGAAAAAAAGCTGATTTTCCTATCAAATACCTTTCTGATTTCAATTAAGACATCTGATATTATTAATTCAGAACGCGCTTTCTCGGTATTTATAGAGACTGCTAATGGGATGTTTTCTTCTAATGTAGAGAGAAAATAATCACTAACCGGTATTTCTTCTATTTGTGAAAAGAGACCGGTCTTTTCAATGAGTTCTAAATCGAACCTCTTTTGTACTTGTTTTATAGTAAAGTCACTATATGGCATATACCAACCTACGCATTTCTTTCGCCTAACGTGCGGCTTCACAGGCTAGTCTAATGAGCCAACTTGATAACGATCCTAAAACTGCACTAATTGCGACAGTTCTTAAATATACAGCCTTCTCAGGTGCTATCATAGACCAATTCTACGACTAGACCTCACTCCATTTTAGCACACGGCAAAGCCAATGACAATAGTATGGAGGAACCATAACCCATCAACCATCATCCAAGTTGCCTGACCTGATGCGCGACAGGGGTTCCCCTACTTGCGTTTTCCCCCATATACTGCTACACTTGCCCCTATCCTCAAGCAGCACGAGAGCCAATGGACAATTCACAATCACTATGGTTACGTGTGAGAGGATAATAACGGTTTCGTTTTCCTCGATATGGTACAGAAATAGGAGGCAAGGATGCGCCAACTACAGACCCGCATACGTGCCAGTATGCTTTTGTTGCTCATAGTTGCAACCCTGCTGGCAGCATGTGGTGGTGGACAAACCACCGTTGTTGTGGAATCAACACCAGAAGCACAAACCGAGACCGATACAGATACCAACACGGACACGGACGCTGGCGACACCGAGACGGACGCTGGCGACACGGACACGGACGCTGGCGACACCGACACGGACACCGGCGACACCGACACCGGCGGCGAGGTGGCGACCGTGGTGATCATCGGTCGCCCGAACGTCGGCAAGAGCACGCTGTTCAACCGCATCGTCGGCAGCCAGCAGGCGATCGTCGAGGATCGGCC
>CAZLKK010000133.1:0-9900 GCA_964559995.1 uncultured Chloroflexaceae bacterium | reverse complement strand
CTAGGGCTTGATGGGGTGGCAGACGGGGCAAATGAAATGGTCAAGGTGGTGGGGTCTATGACCAGGTGTTCTCTACCCGTGAAGCCATTGTTGCCCACCGGCAACCGCACCGCTGGGTCGCCGATAACGGCATAGTTACGGGCATCGTGGTTTGCTGTCCAGAGCATAGCTTGGGTTTGCAACTCTGCTGGAGTAAAGCTATACCCACCCTTATCTTTGCTTTGACAGTCGGTTATTTCGGAGGCGATTTCTGCATACCGTTCGTTGAAGTACTCTATAGCTGCCCCAATCGGGAAGCCGTCCATCAGTCGCTTGAGGGTGCTGCGAAACGTTGCCAGTTGTCTGCCTGCCCTACCCCACATAAAAGAGTAGCCCCATGCCCGCTCTACATGCCCCACCACCGCCAACGCCCCGCCACGGGGATGTCCAAGCATCCGTTGGGGGAGCTGCGCCAAAAACGCATGGGGGGCTATCTCTGCCTGTTGGTTGTCGCCGTAGGCTTGTTGGGTAAAATCATCCCATTGGGGGGTGCCTGCGCCATAGCAGGCAAAGAAAAAGGCAATCATGCCAAGCAGTCGCGCACTGTCAACGATATGGTCGCCAGCAAAATAGAGTTCTTCGGTGATAGGACCTTTCCACGCAAAGGGCCCCGTCCAATCTTGGCAGAGCAACGCCCCCTGATGGCGCAGTTGGAGGGGGTGTCCGTTGGGGAAGCCCACGCCATGGCTGGCAACCAGCGTAAACGCAGGGGTTTCATCGCCGCCCATGATGCGCTCCAAGCGGGCGCGTTCTGCATCATCTGCCAATATCGTAGTAAATTGCCAGTCGGCATCTTGCAAATAGCCGCTTGCGCTCATCTCCTCTGCTAGTGGCTTGATGAGATGGTCAGCACTGAGTTGGGTAGCTCGATCATCAAGGTTGCGTACCCCAAAGAAGGTAGCACGGCGTGGCAATACCACATTGCCCGTTTCGGCAGCAACGACACTCCGGGCATACTGGTCATACTCCTGGGGTGTAGCAAAGCAAATCCGCCCAACGGCAAACTGCACGTCAAGCTGGTATTGGAAGCTATAGGGGATAAGCTCTGGACTGCCAACAATCAGCAGGTAGTAGGGGACACCTTCTTTGGGATTCACCGGTCCGGGACCAGAGCCATGCCGACTGAGAAACTCCATCTTTGATTCGCCACTGCGGTAGGCGGCTGGTCCGATAAACTCTTTGTAGAAACTATCGTTATTCACCTGCCGTTTACGCAGGTTTAGTAAGGGGGAAAGGGCTTCACGGATGAGATCGACATTTGGATCGTCGTAGGCAAAGATGATGCCCCAGCCGGTCTGGGAAAGATTCTTTGCATCTAGCCCCTCTTCCAGTCCTAAATGCGATTCCCCTTTGTTCTTTCGTCTATCTAGTTCGCTTTTATGCTTGGGGTCAAATTTTTCCTTGCGGGTTAATTTTGCCAATTGCTTGATCGTGAGTTCTTTTTCACCCGCAGGGATGAGATAGCTGCCAGTGGCAGCGTTAATGCCATTGATAGGGATCACATTAGAGGATTCCATAGGTAATTCCTTCCTTGCTTGCGTAACTTCCCAAAACATCTGCCCTCTGGTTACAGATTATACCGCTTGTGCAATGCAGCTTGCAACTGGTGCAGGTACTCTTCCGTACGCGCCCGCACCTTCTCCTCGGCTGCCCGTGCCGCCTGCCAGCGTGCGTAGAGTTGGGCAATGGCGGCATCCCCATCACCCGCTGTAGCATCTAGGGGGATAGTCGGTAATGTGGCGGTTTTAGATTCTGGTTGTTGCCCAACATCAAAGGATTCAGGGGGGGGTTCTGGTGGTTGTGGAGTGGGGGTAGCTGATTGGTGGGTGTTCGCAGCTTGGGCAGCTTTTTGGACAATGGAAGCAACCGCAGCCGTGAACTTTGATGGATGGGTAGCTTCGTCATTAGCCGGGAAAGCATCTAGCGTATCATCCTTGCCCTTTACCGCTGCGAACACGTCTGACACCGCCGCTGGTATGGCAACCGTGGGGTTTGATGGGTCTAGGGATGCCACCCGCACCTCGCCAATATCTGGGCGGGTGTTGCTGATAGCCGCATCACTGTGGACAGGCAGCCGCACCGCCGGGTCACCGATAATGGTATAGTTGCGAGCATCGTTGTTGGCTGTCCAGAGGCGTGATAGGTCGTATGGGTCTACCTTCCTGGAAAATTCCAGATATTCAAGGAGATTATTCAATTCCGTAGCTATAGTGGCATATCGTTCATTGAAATACTCCATTGCCTCGCCGAGCAATTTGCCTTGCATAACCTCTACCAACGTGCTGACAAACGAGCCAATCTGTTGCTGCCGGTGGTGCCATTTGAAGGAGTAGCCCCAAGCCCGATCCACATGTCCAACTATCGCCAACGCCCCACCGCCGCGGTTGGCGAGCAATTGTTTGGGCAGTTGGGCAAGAAAGGCATGGGGAGCTATGGTTTCTTGCTCACGGGGTACCCCATGCGGTTGGTAGGCAGTTTCCCGATAGGCGAAAGCATCGAGTTGGGGGGTACCGCCCCCGTAGCAGGCAAAGAAAAAGCCAATCATCCCTAGCAGATTGGTGCTTGGGGCAAGGTCTTGTGCAGCAAAATAGAGATTGGGGGTAAGTTCCCCCCGGTGCTGGTAGGGACCTTGCCAATCTTGGCATATCAATGCCCCCTGGTCGGTAAGTTGGCGGGGGTCTCCTTTGGGGAAGACCGCCCCGTGGGATGCAGTAAAGAGCAAGGCGGGGGCGTTGGAGCCGTTGAGTAATTGGCTGAGATTGGCTTTCGTTGCGTTGTTTTCCCCGATAAGCGACTCGATAGTCCACGCGGTAGTTTCTTCTTGTAGTTCTGCTACCAGCGGTGTCACGAGGTCATCGGCACTGAGTGCGGTAGCTCTATCGTCAGGGTTGCGTGGGGCAAAGAAGACTGCCCGCTTGGGCAGCACAAATCTGCCGCTCTCTGCCTCAACGACACTACGGGCATAGTAGGCGTAGTCTTCCACTGAGTCAAAGTGGATGCGACCAACGGAAAATTGCACGTCAAGCTCATATTGGAATCTATAGGGGATGGTCTGTGGGTCTGCAACAATGAGCAAGTAGTAGGGGACACCCTTTTCTGGGTCTACGCCGTCAGGTCCAATCCCAAATCGCTTGAGGAAATCGCTTTTGGTTTCACCGTTGCGGTAAGCATCTGGTCCAATAAACTCCCGGTAGAATTGTTCATTATGGCGGGTCGCTTGGTACTTCCGATGGTTGAGCAATTCGCTGAGGGCTTCACGGATGGCGGGGTCAACGTCATAGGGGAAAATGACTCCCCACCCACTCGATGCTAGGTTGTTAGGGTCTACATTTGCCGCAACCCCCAAGTGTTTGATCTGCTCTTGCGCTGCTCGCCGTTGTAGGTCTTTGAAGTGCTCTTGTTTTTTGTTGAACCGGGCGGTTCGGGCAAGTTGTACCACTTCGTCGGGCTTGAGCGGGGGCGTAACGTAGCTCCCGCTCGTTGCGTCTATCCCGTTGAAATACAGCAAATCATCATCCATAGGGAGCCTTTCGTTGTCCTCGTAGTCTTTCTTGTCCTACGTCTCACGCTGTACGACAATTTCTGCGCTGCTATGGAGCGCGTAGAGTAGCCCCATAATGTTGTGCTTATTGAAGAGATACTCACGGCGCATTTCTAGCAGCAGTTCGCCTAGTTGCTTGCCCCCCGCAACAAACCGCTTGAGAAACTCCTGGGCAAACTCGGCGGCAAAGAAGGCAGGGGTATCAATCTCGGTACCGATAACGCCCCGCACCCCCCGGTTGAGCAGGTAGGGGACGAGTCCGTGATAGATGTAGGGACTCATACTGGCACTCTTGCAGGCATTGAGAAAGACCAGCGGCGCATTGTTGAGCGGGGGTTGATCCGTAGGTGAATGGGCATACAGGTCTTTGAGTTCAACATCCCCATCAGTCAGGATGAGTTTTGAGCTATCTATCCCGCCATGCTCATTGGGGAGATAGCTTTTGGCATCACAGTAGAAGTAGAGAATATGCTCTGGTGTATCCGGGTTGTTGAGCAGAGCAAACAGGTCTTCCCGTCTAGCGTACTCGTGCAGGTCGTTGTTGGTTAGGGTTTTGAGCGCAGCTTTCTGCGCTTCCACGACATTATTCCCTATCCGTTGGTTGAGGTTCTCGTTGTAGACAAAGCCTAATGTCATATCTCCATTGATGCGAATTTCTGGCACAAACTGGATAAGTCGTGGGCTACTAAACTCCGGCATATATTCAATAATATGCTTGAACCCCCAAAACCCCTCTGGGTCTATGGCTTCATTTGGGTTTTTATCATAGATGAGATTCCACGGAAAAACAAAGTTTCCTGTGACAATCTCTATGTTTAACGAGCGTTTCTGCGAGAGCTCACGGAGAAATCCCCCTATGCCACGGGCATCAGCACCATTGCGATTACTGTAAAAAAGCCGTTGATAGAGAAAGTTTCCTAAAGTTGCCAGTTTCTTGAGCGAGGAGAGGTGGACTTCAATGGGGATATTGGTATCCTGCTGCATGTAAATATCCTTACCTCGCCACTTGGTATAGGTAATTTCATTGAACTTTTCTCGTGCATGTCGTACCAGTTCGTCTACTACTTCTTTTTCTATGTTGATGTACGCCCGGTGTACCCCGCCATTGATTAAGACCAACTGATAACTATAATCCCGTTTAATGAACGACAAGTTGACATCGTTGAGCCGCTTCTGGACTGGCAAGACGATGGCACTATCCAATGCCATCCCTCTCGTCCGAGTCTTGATAGCCGATAGGGTCTTCTCATAGGCTCCTATCATCTCATTGTGTGTTGCCTGAAGGGTAATGATCATCTCTTGAAATAGGCGACCATTGACGGTAAATAGGGCATTGATAGTCCCCTCGCCGGGTTGGGATGCTTCTATGGTAAAGGTCGTGGTGTTCTTGGACTCGCCGCTGCATGGCACGACAATCGTTGCCTGCTTATCGCCATAGATAATAAAATCTTCGGTCTCCAATACCACGCGGATTTGCACAAACTGGTCATCTGTTGGCATCTCCTCTATGAGGCTGCCAATAGGCTCAGAGTGGGCTTTGGCATCCTGGCGAGGTTCATCTACGCGAAACTTCAACTCATAGGGCTTGTCCACTTGCAGCGGGATATTTTCCGGCTGATTTGCTATCCAAGCGTTGATTACGCGGGTGTCGGGGGCAGGCTCATAGGTTGGCAGTTCCGTTGGTTTCTCAACATCCGTTTTGGGGAGAGTTTCTGTCTCCATCCCAAGCACCGCCGGAATATCACCATATGCTGATAGGGGAGCATCATCAAATAGGGAGACCGCAGCAGGGGCAGACGGTGTGGGTTCAGGTGCTGGCTTGGGTGCTGGCTTTGTCTCCGTCTCCGTCTTGGCACTGCCCAAACTGCGTCCCGTGAAACTGACCGATGGTGTGGCGTGTGGACCTTCTGTTTTAGGTGCAGGGGGTGATGCTTGGTCTTGGTAGGTTTGGTCTTGGGGTTTTCCCGATGATATGGGCAACCGCACGGCAGGGTCGCCTACCACCGCCAAGCTACGGCAGTCGCTCATCATTGCCCACATTGCGACCAGCTCTAGCGCGTTGGGTTGCTTGCCCATGCTCATCTTTTCCAGTTCATTGGTCAGGGCAAGGGCATAGGTGGCGTAGCACTCGCGCACTGGCTCTAGGGCTGCCCCAACAGGTTTACCCTGCATCAGGTGGGCTGTGGCTTGGGTGAGCGCATCGTGGTAGGGGCGGATGTTGGCGGCGGGCAACCCGTAGCTCCATGCCCGCTCATTATGCCCCACAACGGCTAATGCTCCCCCTGTAGGTTTCGTGAGCATATGGTGTGGCAGGGCTGCCATAAAGGGGGCAGGGGCGAGTTGGGTATAGCCGACCAGGTGGTCAAGCGGGAATCGTTCTTGTGCTGGTGTTGCGACACTAAAGCTGCCAAGCAATAGGGCAATCATGCCGTGAATATCTGCTTCAGGGTCAAGCGCATTGCCTGCAAAGAACATATCGGGGGTGAGGGGACCCATCCATTGTTCTGGTCCCGTCCATTCTTGACAGAGCAACGCTCCCTGGTAGGCATGTTGTTCAGAGTGACCAGCAGGAAAGGCAACACTATGGGCAGCGGCAATCAGGAGGTCTGGACGGGAGGTCTCACCCATCAATGCTGCGAAATGGGCTCTGGTCGCTGCTGCTGCTATCTGCTGGTGCATGTGCCTTGTCGGATAATGGCTGGCAAGGTGGTTTGCCAGCGGTTGCATCAGCATATGGGATGTCTGGGTGGTGAGCATGTCGTCTGGATGGAGCGGGCTAAAGCATGCTACTTCGTGGGATGTTGGGACATTGCCTGCCTCCGCCAGGACAACGCTTTGGGCATAGATGGCATATTCCTTTAGGCTTGAAAAGGCGATGCGCCCAACGGCATAGTTGAGGCTGAGTTGTTGCTCAAAGCTGGTTGGGATGGCTTTGGTATCACCCACGAGCAGCAGGTAGTAGGGCATACCGCCACCTGGTTGGGGGGGTACGCCAGTAATTGCCAGTCGTTTCAGGAAGTCATCGGCGGTCTCGCCAGGACAGTAGCCATCATCGCCACGGTATTCGTTGTAGTAGTTGTTGTGGATGGCAGTTGCCTGTTGGCGGCGGTGTTCAAGCAGCGGCGCAAGGGCGCGGCGTATGCCATAGTCAAGTTCGGCGGCGAAGATAACGCCCCATCCAGCGGTGGCGAGGTCTTCGGGGTTGATAGTATCGCAAGAGCAGCGATATTTGAATTGGGGTGAGTTTTTGCGTTCTAGGTCGGTAAAGTGGCGGGTCGTGCGTTCTAACCGTTCGTAGTAGAGATTTTGAGCGAGCTGTTCGGGAGAGAGGGGGGGTAAGAGTGCTTCTCCTGTAGCACCGTTAATGCCATTGATCATGAGTAGTTCGTGTTGTTTGTCCATATCCTCTCACAGTGATTAGTAGGGGTTAATGGGTTCTGTGAATATTATACCAGAGAGTTACAAAAAATGGGGGGGGATTTTTGGGGATTTTACGATAGAGGGTAGTAGAGTGCTTTTTGCCCACCCTCTCCCCTTGCCCCCGCTCCCATTCCAGGGCGAGGGGGGGAACCCCTGTCCGGTACCCTTTCTCCCCCAGGGGGATAGGGATAGGGGGGCTAAGACTTTGCCGAGACCCTATCGTAGAGGATACTTGCTTGTCTTTTGCCTGCACTAGTGGTACTATTTTTTTATGATAGTACAAGCAACCACCCAACAACCACTCTTCTCTACCCGATGCGCTACGCTGGCAACCCCCCCTACCAGCGGTGAACGCTGGCAAGAAGGCGGCGTTTGCCCTTGCCTATTGCGGGGGAAGTTCGCTCTATGCTAAATACGATCCATATCAGAACCTTTTTGGCAGTGATAGAGACCGGTACCTACACCGCCGCCGCCGAACACCTCCACATGTCGCAGCCTGCTGTCAGTATGCACATACGAGCATTGGAAGAGCAGCTTGGCGATATACGCCTCTTTCGGCGGGTAGGGCAACGAATGGTTCCCACCCACGCCGGCGAGGAACTGCTATCCAGTGCGCGTGATCTCATTAACCTGTCGGAGCGCACCGAGCAGAATATCCGTGCTTTGCGGGGGCAGATTACCGGGCGGGTCATCATTGGTTGTACGCCAAGTAGTGGCGAACACCTCCTGCCGCCAATCCTCTCCGTTTTTTCCTTGCAATACCCAGAAGTCGCGCTAGAAATCCGGGTGACTTCTAGTACAATGCTGCTTGACCTCCTAGCTGCCCAAGAGGTATCACTACTCTTCTTGGAAGAGCAACAACGCCGGCGTGGGTGGGAAGCGACCTTTCTTGGAGATGAACCACTTACCCTGCTCTCCCCACCAGACTACCCGCTTTTGCAACACGAACAGGTCACACCCGGCATGCTCCGCGATTACCCGCTGGTTTTACCTACCACCGGATCGCCGCTGCGCCAGACAATAGAGGATGGGCTACGCCGACGGGGGGTACCCCCAACGGATTTATCTGTTGCGATAGAAACAGACAGTGTGGCGATGATGCTGCAAGGGGTGCATCATGCGATGGGGTTGGCGTTTGTGCCAATATCCCGCGTACCCGATGGGTGTCCCCTTGATAGGGTAGCCCTCACAGGGGAGCCAATCCAGCAGGAGTGGTATGTACTGCGGACACGCGAGCGCAATGCCCCGCGTGCTGTTCAGGAGGCATACACCTTCCTGACCAGTCCCACTGCCCTGGGGTTGTTGGCAAAGCATGGGCTACACCAACGCAACGAACCATGAAGGTTTTGTCCATTTGCTCATTTGTCCTATGTTCAGGGTAGCGTGGTGCGTTATAATAAAGTCTGAGGAACGCATACATTAAGCAAGTGAGAGGAAAGCATCATGTCTCATACTATTCGCGTCATGTTTGTCTGTACTGGCAATATTTGCCGTTCGCCAATGGCAGAAGCAGTGTTTCGCCAAATTGTCAAAGACGAAGGGCTACAAGATCGCTTTGAGGTAGCATCTTCTGGTACCGGCGCATGGCATGTGGGCGAGCGTCCCCACTACGGGACCCAAGCGATACTCAAAGAACGCGATGTCCCATTGGAGCCAGCGAAACGCGCACAGCAGCTTACCCGTAATCACTTTGAAACCTATGATTATGTGGTAGCTATGGACACCCTGAATGTTTCAGATATAGCCCGCTTTGGTGAAGCAGTCCCGTTGCTTTTGAGTTTTGCACCAGAATCGACCCCAGATGATGTCCCCGACCCCTACTACGTTGGAGGCTTTGACTATGTGTTTGATTTGGTGACAACAGGGTGTCGGGGGTTGTTGCAGCATATCCGAGAAAAGGAGGGCATATGAGGGTAAGTCTCCCCGCAAACCTTGACAGTTTCATTAACGATCTGCTCCAAGAAATGGGCAATACCTCACCTATCAAGAGTACCCGCTCGCTAGGCGGCGGGTGCATCAACAACGCCATGCGACTAGAGACCGAAGATCAGGTCTATATGTTCAAGTGGAACTTCCACAGTCCCAAATATATGTTTTTGCGAGAAGTTGAAGGGTTAGCACTCTTGCGTTCTACGGAGACCATACGTGTTCCCAAACCCTATAGATCTGCTGACTCTCATGGAGACTCTCCTGCCTACATTCTGATGGAATGGGTAGAGCCAAGCGGCTCACGGACAGTCAACCAAGAATTGTTGGGCCAACAGTTAGCCCATATGCATAGGCAAGGGACATCTCCCCAAGACCCGCCGGCGTATGGGCTAGGCTTCATGAATTACATCGGGAGTAACCCACAGTACAATGAGTGGTATACCGATTGGGTAGCGTTCTATCGGGAAAAACGATTGCAGCCCCAAATAGCATTGGCGGAGAAGCATGGGCGTATGCCTAGCGAACGGCGGCAACGGCTAGAACGGGTACTAGAACGCCTTGATACATGGCTAGGGGGGGTAGAGCGGCAGCCTGCGGTGCTGCATGGCGACCTATGGGGCGGTAATGTGATTGCTGGTCCCGATGGCATCCCCGTGCTGATAGACCCGGCGGCATACTATGGAGACCGTGAGGCTGATATTGCCTATACCGAGCTGTTCGGCGGGTTTGGCACACGCTTCTACCAAGCCTACCAACACACCTACCCGTTGGCTCCCGGCTATGAAGATCGCCGCGATCTCTACAACCTGTATCATCTGCTCAATCATCTAAACCTGTTTGGGGAGAGCTACGGGCATCAGGTAGATATGATCGCTCGCCGCTATGCCGGATAAGCCAAGCGAATAGCCAAAGGAAGACGACCAGGTTTGCCACAGCACACAGCATCGGGAGCGGCAAGGGCGCATGCGTAA
>CAZLKK010000132.1:2659-10168 GCA_964559995.1 uncultured Chloroflexaceae bacterium | reverse complement strand
TTAGGGTTGGGAGTAGTCACAATGGGTGAACATCCACCAAAACCTATTTTGTAAATTAAGGAGCTACGTTCGTCTATGAATCTCAAACACCTGGCAGCTGTGCAAGCCGTGAGCCACGTCACAAGTGGGATGAAGCTTGGGCTTGGCACTGGCTCTACCGTCCAGTTTGTGCTGGATGCCCTAGCAGAACGATTGCAAAACGGCACGTTGGAAAACATTGTTGGCATCCCCACATCAGAAGCCACTGCCAAACGTGCCCAGGAACTGAACATCCCCCTCACCGACTTTGACACCTGCCCCCACCTGGACCTGACGATAGATGGGGCGGATGAGGTATCACCAGAGTTTTACCTGATCAAAGGGCTAGGTGGGGCGTTGTTGCGCGAGAAAATTGTGGCAGCAGCATCAGATAAGTTGCTCATTGCGATAGACGAAAGCAAACAGGTAGCGCAACTTGGCACCCGTTCGCCGCTGCCCGTGGAGGTACTCCCGCTTGGCTGGAATACCAACCTGCCCCTTTTTGAGCAACTTGGCGCACAGCCCAAGCGACGAACCAACGATAATGATCATGGCACGCCGTATGTTACCGACAACGGCAATTTCATTGTAGACTGCACCTTCCCCAACGGTATAGCAGACCCATATGCGGTTGCTCGCCAGCTTGATGCCCAAGCTGGGGTCATGGGGCATGGGTTGTTCTTGGATATGGCTGCAATCGTTGTTGTGGGAACACCCGATGGGGCTGTTGAGCGTACCCGCTAACTAAAAACACCTGATTTCTGTTAGAGACGTTGCTTGCGATGTCTCTACAACCATACGTAATGTTAGGCTTCGGTATGCTTACTGGCACGCTCTAGGGCGTTGACCAGTTCTTGCACCTTCACGGGCTTACTCACGTAGTCATCCATGCCAGCGTTGAGGCACATCTCGCGGTCTCCCGTCATCGCATTTGCCGTCATCGCAATGATGTAGGGCTGCTGCTGTGCTATCCACTGCTCCCGAATACGGCGAGTTGCCTCTAGCCCATCCATATTCGGCATCTGCACGTCCATCAAGATGACATCATACTGCTGCTGCTGGAGAGCTTCCAATACCTCTAGTCCAGATACCGCCGTATCTGCCGTATACCCGAATCGTTCAAGCAAGCGCAAGGCAAATTTTTGGTTGAACATATTATCCTCTGCCAACAGAATACGCAATGGGGGATGGTAAGCATCCTGGGCAGCTTGTATGTCTGAAACATGAGCCGTTGGAGCAGCAAGGGGAGTTGTTTTGGCAAGGTATTGGACAAGCACACGGGCAAACTGTGCTGGCTTGATAGGTCGGCTGAGAAAGGCATCTACCCGCACCGAGGGCGTATGCTTCAACTTGGTTTCCTGCTGTATCGGCACAATGGCAATAATGGCACACCGTTCTGGCGGGGCAAGTTGGCTTACCTGTGCCAAGAATAATGCAGGGTCTTCAGGGTCTTCGGGTCCGATGTGCATATCTACCACCACCCCTGCTACATCCTGTCGTTGCCGCAGAGTAGCCAGTACCTCATCCTGCGACTGCACAACCATCGGTACCATCCCCCAAGCCATCGTATATTGCCTGAGTATCGTTCGGTTGGATACATAGCGGCTACAGAGCAAGATAGGCTTGTTTTTGAGTTGGTCTGTCTCATACAAAGCTAGGGCTGGTCTGGTATCTGTTGAGGGAGCAAGCTTTGCTGGAAAGGCTATATGAAAGGTAGACCCTTCGTCTATCATGCTCTCTACCCATATCGTCCCTTGCATCATCTCAATCAGCCGTTTACTGATAGCCAGTCCAAGCCCGGTGCCGCCATACTTGCGGTTGGTCGCAGCATCCACTTGGCTAAACGAGCGAAACAACCGGTACATTAGGTGTTGCGGTATGCCAATGCCGGTATCTTGTACGCGGATATGCAGCACGACAAACGAGCTATCATTGGGGATGTGCGGCAGCCCATCATCACCTGTGCGCTGCGCCAATGGGACCTCTGGCTTGGTATCTTGGAGCAGGTCTATCTTGACCACGACCTCGCCAGTCTTGGTAAACTTGACGGCATTACTCAACAAGTTGAAGAGCACCTGGCGTATTCTCGTCATATCCCCAATGACCATTTCTGGCACCTGCTCGGCAAAGATATAGCCCAAATTGAGCCGTTGTTCGTCAGCTTTCAGGGCTACCAAATCAAGCGATTCTTCTAGGCAGGTGCGGATGTTGAAGGGGTAGCTCTCTAGTTCCATCTTGCCCGCTTCAATCTTGGAAAAATCCAAGATGTCATTGACCACCGAAAGCAACGCATGCCCGCTGGTATACACCGTTGCTACAAAATCTTTCTGTTCGCTGGTCATCGGGGTGTCTAGCAGCAGTTCGGTCATACCAATGATGGCATTGAGCGGAGTCCGTATCTCATGGCTCATATTCGCCAGAAATTCGCTCTTGGCGCGGTTGGCAACATCGGCAGCATCACGGGCTTTGCTCAGTTGCTCCATTGCTGCCCGTAGCTCATCCATTGTGGTTTGCAACTCTTCATAGTTGCGAGCATTCTTAATGGCAAGTCCCCACACCTGTACCAACATAAGCGCAAGGTTGAGATACTCGTTGCGGTGTTCAGAAAAGGTAAAGTCTGCCACATACAACACCCCAAGCATCTCACCTTGATGGCTAATTTGCAACATAAAGCCCGTCTCTGTCCAGATATATTCATCTTGTAACTGCACCATATGATTGTGGATAGTGTCACTGATAGACAACCCTTCTGGTTGGAGACGGATGTTCCCTGGGGTACCGTTGTGCAAGGAGATATAGGCTTGCTTTCCCGGTGCATACAGCATAGCAAACAGGTTGAAGATAGAGTCTATGACCTCTGACTCGCTTCGCATATGGGTCATGTCGCTTATGAGATCAAAGACCATCTCATAGTCTGAAAGGATTTGTTGTTTGCTATACATCGCTCTGTGTGAATCCTGTCGCTCCATTTGCAGGCGACATGTGAGGATGATGTTGTCAAGGAAGACCCGCAAAAAATGGAGTCCTACGGGGGCTATACTATAGGGTAAGCCTACATGTGTCGCACAGGTTTGGATATGCGTTCCTACATCTGTAACCAAGCCAGTGTCCAAGACGACAAGCTGAGAGATAGACGTACCAACGTAGGCAGTCAAAGTTTCTTTGGTCATGTGGCAGTATTTTAGACAAGCTGAACAGTGGGCGACCTCACCAGCAGTAAAGACATATGCCCCATGTTGTTGCTGCTGCTCGACTATATCTGGCGCAATCAGCTTGGCACATGGGTTGTGTTGATAGACAAAAAGGTTGTCGAGTTTGGGGAGATGGTGTTGTACCCCTTGCAGACACCGCCCCCCCAACAGACACAGACAGTTGCCTTCGTCTAGGTTGCTCTGAATGATGTTGTTCATGTCGTCCCATTCGGCTGTAGGACAATGGCAGAGGGGAGAAAAAGAAATACACGCTATGTCCGGGTATTCTTTTTGCAAGATAGCGTTGACCTCTGGGTAATAATCCTCACAGACGAGGATGCAGAGCTTCCAGTCGTTCATGCATTGTCTATCCAGTCAAGCGGATAGGTCCCCCATGTTTCTGTTGCTTCAGTGATGGCAAGCAGCACCTCATCGGGAACCTGCCAGGGTATTTCGCCGTGGTTGTCGCACAGGATAAACCCACCGCCGCGAGCAGCACTTGCCAGGGTCTTCTTGACCTCGGCTTCAGCTTCGGCGGGTGTCCAACGACACATCTCTATGGCATTGAGATTGCCAATAACCGTCATGCTGCCCTGACATGCCGCTTTCAACGTAGCGAGGTCTTCCATTGCGCTTGCCCCGACCATCGGTGAGCCAGTCTGTTTGATGTGCTCTATAGCTGGCAAGACACTACCGGAAGCATAGAGCGTGGCGGCGGGACCCTTGAACCGCGCAAAGACCCGTTTGGCTATCTCATAGCCGTTTTCTAGGTACATCTCCAGGGGAATAATTGTCGGGGACGACACCGGGTCAAAGTAGCCAATGGCGGTTGCGCCGGCTTCTAGTTGGGCATTGCCCCATTCTATACAAAACTCCTCGTTAATACGCATCAATTGCTGAAACAACGCTGGTTGCTCATACATCAGCTCGATGTAGTGGTCAAAGCCCAACTGCATCACCGGCAATGAGGGGGGAGCCATCACCACGCCGACAATCGGTACATCATTGCCCACCCGTGCGCGAAGTTGCTCTGTCGCCTCAAGCACCTTGACCAACGAGGGAGATTGGCGCACATTTGGCACTTCCATTGTGCGTATCATCTCTGGCTTCTTCAAGAATGGCTCGCCAGCATTGGGTGGACCATCGTCTACATAGATAATCTCAGCCCCCCACGCTTCCACCTCTACAGAAGCGTAAAAGAAAGAATAGAGGAGATCATGGCGAAACTTCTCGCGCAGCCGATACTGCCCCTCTACCACATACTCTGGTTTGGAAAAGTATTCCTTGATAGGTACGCCGGTTATCTTTGCCCCGTGTAGCGTGAAGGTGTAGAGGATGGGGACACGATCTGGTTCTTTGTGGCTCAGGGTGGTGAGTACCCGTTCGAGTGGGGTCATAGGTTGGGATTGCATCATGTGCTCTCTTTCTGTAACAGCGTCCGTAGGGTTTGCCAGTTTGTCTCCTCTGCCAGGGCTGCCGTGTACTGATCCCACTGACTACCGTAGGTGAAGGGGCGAACAAACAACGCGACCTGCGAACTGATAAAGTCTATGGGACTGATCATATCTAGTGCCAGTGCCAGCGGGTCACGCAAGCCAGCATGGGTGATGGTATCGGCAAGTTTGCTAATGGCTTCAGGGGCAGTATCTGGCACACTATCTGGCACACTATCTGGCACACTATCTGGCACAGAAGCCAGATGGTCTGTCTGGTCAGGTGGTGACATGGGTCTTCCTGCTTTCACTTTCAATAGCACGCTTAAACGACTGCAAAAACTCTGCTGCCAACTTTTCAAAACGGGTGCGCTGTGTTGAGTCCAGCACTTTCATCACGGGACCGGGCATCTCCAAACGATCTACCCGCTTGAGCCGATACTTCCCATTGGTGAGTGGCAACAGCACACAGCTATTTGTCCCCTTGAGCGGCGGTACATTGAGTTGAAAGGTTGTCGTGCGCTCCAATGGATTAAAAGTCGTTATCTCCATGATAGCATAGGCTACCTTGCCGCCGAGACGAAATTTGTAGCCCATACGGGGCGGTCCAGGCGTAAGGATGTCTATTTGTACGTTCTTGGTTGACGGCATCCAGGTTTTCCAGCCATGGATGTCGTCAAGCACCGCCCATATCTGCTCCGGCGGCGCAGCGATTAACGTCGATGCGGTTATTTCATACACTGCCACAGTGTTAGCTTGCCCCTTCTACCTGTTTCCAAAACAACTGCATTTTCTCGCGGAGCAGCCGGTGGTTGGGGTGCTCCAAGTTGGGATCGTCTTGTAGTAGCTTTTGCGCTTCCATACGGGCAGTGTTGAGCAAACGGGTATCTGCCAGTCGTGCTATCTTCAGGTCTGGTGTACCACTTTGCCGCTTGCCAAAAAACTCGCCCGGACCACGCAGCTTGAGGTCAATCTCTGCCAGTTCAAACCCATCATCTATCGTTTCCATCGCTTCAAGCCGCTGTATCGTAATCTCGTTTTCCTGGTCGCTAATGAGGATACAATAGCTCTGATGCTTCCCCCTGCCTACTCTACCACGGAATTGGTGCAACTGCGCCAGCCCAAACCGCTCGGCACCGTCTATTATGATTGTCGTGGCGTTGGGTACGTCTATCCCCACCTCAACAACGGCTGTGGCAACGAGTACATCATACTCGTGTGCAGCAAACTGCCGCATCACCGCGTCCTTTTCGCGTGGCAATAGCCGCCCGTGGATTAAGCCAATGTTGAAGTCTGGGAAGACCTCTTTTTCCAACAGGGTATGCATCTCCTCGGCAGAGGGCAGGTCGAGCTTTTCGCTCTCTTCGACCAGCGGGCAGATAACAAACGCCTGCCGTCCCTTCTCAACCTCTTTGCGGATGTGCTTAAAACCTTTGCTGCGCTCTGAACGGCGTATCCAGCGGGTGCGTATCTTTTGCCGTCCGGGGGGCATCTCGTCCAGTATTGTCGTGTCCAGTTCCCCATAGACCGTTAGGGTAAGGGTGCGCGGTATGGGCGTGGCGGTCATCACCAGCAGATGGGGGTTGAAGCCCTTTTGCTTGAGCCGTTCGCGTTGCTCTACCCCAAAGCGGTGTTGCTCATCCACACAGACTAGCCCAAGCGAGTGATACTGCACGCTCTCGGTAATGAGCGCGTGTGTGCCAATAATCAGGTCTACCTCGCCCTTGCTGATGGCTTCTAGCACCTTGCGGCGGTCTTTCTTGCCTAGCCCACCTGTCAGCAATGCCACCCGCACCCCCTCGCCTTCCATATCCTCTTCGGGGGTCATGCCAAGCAGTTGCTTGATTTCTGTCATCCGGGAGAGTTGGTCTTGCTCAACCTCTTCTTGCCAATTTGTCATCGTATCGTCAATCGATGGTCTATCGCGGGGGATACGCACACGGGACAGGATGTTGCGTAGTCCGCGGTAATGCTGCTCGGCGAGTATTTCGGTGGGTGCCATCAGTGCGCCTTGCAAGCCGTTGGCGATAGCCTGGAGCAGGGCTGCCGCTGCAACGAGCGTCTTCCCACTGCCGACATCCCCTTGTAGCAACCGTGCCATAGGCATGGGGCGTTGTAGGTCAAGCATAATCTGCTCAATAGCCCGTACCTGCGCGTTGGTCAGGGCAAAGGGCAACTGTGCCAGCAGGTTTTCTTGCACATCTTGGTGAAAGGTGAGCGCAAAGCCAAGCTCGCCCTGCCACAAGACTTTGCGCTGGACAACCCCAAGCTGAATGAAGAAAAACTCGTCAAATCCTAGTCGCCGGCGAGCTTGCTCCAACGCATCGTTGTCATCGGGAAAGTGTATTTGGCGCAGGGCATCTGGCAACGAGAGCAACCCAACCCGCTCGCGCACCTCGTAGGGCAGATAGTCTTCAATCAGTGGGGTAGAGCGGTCTACAACCAGTTTGATGAACTTACGGGCGTTGCGTTCGTGTAGCCCTTTGGTTAGCGGATGCACCGGCACAAGCCGCCCGGTGTGGATGAGTTCATCCTCGCTATACGGTTCCCATTCAGGGCTACTCATTTGCCGCTCGCCAAACTTGCCTACTGTCACTTTACCACTTACGACAATCTTTCGCCCAACGGGAAACTGCTTGAGCATCCATTGAGAGCCAAAGAAGACGAGTCGCAATTCCCCCGTTGAGTCCTCTAGCAGCACGTTGATACCCATTGTGCTACCTGGTCGCTTGAGATTGAAGGTACGCACATCGCTCACCGTCCCCACGACAGTCTCTACCTCACCAATGACTAGCCCCAAAATTGGCTTTTGCGAGCTATAGTCATCGTAGCGGTGGGGGAAGTGGTAGAGCAGGTCGTAGGCAGTT
>CAZLKK010000132.1:0-2587 GCA_964559995.1 uncultured Chloroflexaceae bacterium | reverse complement strand
GTGTCTTTGCTGCTTTTGCGGGGGCAGGGGCAGATGATGCCCCCCCCTTTGCCTCTCGATAGCAGGATCGCAGCATCTCCAGTGCCGATTGTATCCTATGCTGCCGCGTTTCTGGCGGTTTGGCAGCATAGCCGTTGAGCAGGGCAAGCGTCTGTTGCACCGCCGGCAATGCTGCTGCATCGGGGGTTTCGTGCTGCCAGTTGGCGATAAACTGCTCAATGCCAACGAGCACGGCGCGGTTATCGCAGCCGCGGCGTTGCTCCTCTGCCAGCACCTTCCCAAGTTTGACAATAGCTTCTAATGTGTCGCTCACATCTATGCCACCTGTACAAATTTACGCCTGCCTACCTGGATAACTGCGCCTGCTCCAGGTGCTAACAGGGTATCATAGCTGGTTACTTTTTCGCCATCCACGCGCACCCCACCGCCATCTATCAAGCGTCTAGCTTCGCTCTTGCTGGAAGCCAGTTTTGCTGCCAGCATCAGGTCTATGATGGCTGTCGGTTCAGACAGGGTGTGGGTGGGCATGTCTGCTGGCAATTCGCGGCGCACAAACTGCCGTACAAACCCCTCTTCAGCGGCTTGGGCATCCTCAGCACTGTGAAACTGCGTAATAACCTCGCGTGCCAAGCGCATTTTGAGATCACGCGGGTTTGCGCTGCCGTTGGTCAGGGCTTGGCGCATCTCACCCAACTCTTCCAGCGGTATGTCGCTCAACACCTCAAAGTAAAGGGCGAGCACATCATCGCTCATAGACATGATTTTACCGTACATTTCCGCCGGGGGCAGCATCACGTCTACCGTATTGTCAAAGGTCTTGCCCATTTTGCGCCCATCGGTGCCGGGGATGAGCGGCACCAGCAGGACGTGCTGGGGTTGCATGCCCCATTGGGTCATCAGTTCTCGCCCGGCAAGGTTGTTGAACTTCTGGTCGGTGCCGCCAAACTCTACATCGGCATTGATAGCAACCGAGTCGTAGGCTTGCAACATCGGGTACATCAACTCTAAGATAGTCAGCGGTGATCCCTCTTCGTAGCGTTTGCGAAAGGTCTCATGTGCCAGCATTTGTGCCAGCGTGAAGCGTCCCGTCAGGTCGAGGGCTTGCTCTAGGTTGAAGTTGCCATACCACTCACTCTGCCAGCGTACTTCGGTTTGGGAGCGGTCTACCACGCGAAAAAACTGCTCCATATAGGTACGGGCGTTTTCTTGCACAATGCTGGCGGTGAGGCGGGGGCGAGTCTCATCGCGCCCGCTTGGGTCGCCTATCTGGGCAGTCCAGTCGCCCACAATAAGCACCACTTGGTGGCCTAGCTCCTGAAAGGTGCGGAGCTTGCGTAGCCCAACGGCGTGACCAATGTGCATATGGGGGCGGCTAGGGTCAAACCCCTGCTTGAGCCGTAGCTTGTCGCCCTTCTCGATGCGTTGACGAAGTTCTGCCTCAACGATAACCTCTGCTACCCCACGGGTAAGGAGTTCTTGAATGTTCATGAAAGTCCTGCATCCTCCAATGCTTGCACTAACAAATCGGTTACTTGGAGCGTTGCTGCCCACTGGCGCAGGTAGTCCATGTCCAGTGCGTTGGCTTGCAACTTGAGTACTCCCTGTATATCATACCATTGTCTTTCGGAAATTTCGTTTTCCAACCAATACTTTTCCAGTTTTGCCAGCACCGTATCTTCAGGCGTGATGATGGGGAAGGGGCGAAAATCGGGATGGATACGGGCAGCATATGCCCGTTTGATGAGGATTTGGTCAAATGGACGTTGTTTTGGCAAAAAGATGTCTACTTTCATACCGGTGCTGTAGGTGATGACGTTGAATGAAGAACGATGGGATATTGCCTCAAAGATCATCCTCTGGTCAATGTAGCAGGTCGGTTGGAGCAGTGCTACCAGCGGCGCAACATGATGGGCAGCATAATCTGCTACCAGGTCTATGTCCATTGTTGTTCGTGGCATACCGTGCAGAATACTGGCGACAGAGCCACCAACCACGTAGGGGATAGTTAGCTGTTCTAGGGCTTCGGCTACGGGCAGCATCGTGTGAACCAGGCGATCTTGCATACGGTGTCTCTCCTGGGAGTTTGGCTGTTGGCTTGTCGTGTTGGCTGAGATATGGGCTAGGGTTTTACCATAGTGCAGTGCTGCAAAGGTTTGCAGTTCCTCGTTGGGGGCAGGCGCGTGGGTACGTCTGATGACATCCCAGGTACTGTTTATGGCAAAGTCAATAAGCGAACTGGCAATGGCAAACCGTTGGGGCGGATCCATTCCGCGGAGTATCTGAAGTTGTACGCGCTCTGCTTCCAGGCTTGTGTCAGTTGCTAGTGGTTTCATCAGGATGCCTTGCTTGCCTTGCTTGCCTTACTTGCCTCTTATGATGGGACGATAGCGGGTAATGTTGTATCTACTATAGCAACGTTCGCCAGAAGCGTCAATGTGGGGGAGCGGGTCGTTATTGCCCCCCATCCCTAGTCCCTGTGGTTGTATGCGGGTGTAGGGGCGCACGGCGGTGCGCTCTATCGGGCAGCCCCCCATATCCTCGCCCCGCGTCCCACCGAGGGGAGAAGGGGATCATTGGGTAATGTTGC
>CAZLKK010000131.1:9679-10318 GCA_964559995.1 uncultured Chloroflexaceae bacterium | reverse complement strand
TAGGGGCGCACGGCGGTGCGCCCAATGTTCATCCCCCTCGCCCTGGCATGGGATACGGGGGGCAGGGGGGGAGCGGGTTGGAATCCCCCCCCGTTTCCCCACAAATACCCCCACAAGTGGTACAATACTTCTCGTGTCAAGCACACAAGTGTACTCTGCTATAGGTCTAAGTCTTTGCATACAAGCACAACGTGAGGTTTCATGGGAAGTAGGCGTATTCGTCCTGGGCGCATTGTCGTCAAAGTTGGGACTAGTGTCCTCACCGGGGGAACAGACAGCCTGTATCGCCCCCTAATGGTAGATATGGTGCGCCAAATGGCAATCTTGCACCAAGAACATGTCCAGGTTATCCTCGTTTCCTCTGGCGCAGTTGCCGCTGGTTGGGAACGATTAGGATTTCCCTCACGACGACAGTTCAAAAAGGACGCTGCAGTGTCGTTTAAACAAGTACTAGCAGCAGTGGGGCAAAGTCGGTTGATGCACCTGTATGAACAATTTTTTGCTATTTATGGGCTACCCGTAGCGCAAGCCTTGCTTACCCGTGACGATTTGCGCGATAGAAGACGCTACCTCAATGCCCGCAACACCCTGCTGCACTGCCTAGCCAGTGGCATCATCCCCATCATCAATGAGAATGAT
>CAZLKK010000131.1:5575-9669 GCA_964559995.1 uncultured Chloroflexaceae bacterium | reverse complement strand
GGTTGCCAACTTGGTAGATGCCGATTTGTTGATTATCCTAACAGACATCAACGGTTTGTATACAGCCCATCCTGACCATGACCCAACGGCGCAACTGATACCCGTTGTGGAAGAGATAGACGAACATATCTGGGAAATCGCCGGTGGCAGCGGCACCCATCGGGGTACTGGCGGTATGCAGACGAAAATCAAAGCCGCCGACCTAGCCACCCGTTCTGGTACGGCAGTCGTCATTACCAATGGCAACCAACCAGATGTCATACGCAGGGTAGTAGAGGGTGAGCCGGTGGGAACATACTTTCCCACCAGCGTGAGCAATCTGGAGTCGCGCAAACGCTGGCTCCTGGCAGAAACCGTGTTGCCTAGTCGCGTAGTCGTAGACGCAGGGGCTGTAGATGCGCTCGTGCATCAAGGACGCAGCCTGCTTCCCGCCGGCGTGGTCGCGGTGGAAGGCAGCTTTGATCGGGGACAGACTATTCGCATCTACGATGGGGAAGGTCACGAGATAGCACGGGGGTTGACCCACTATAGGGCAGATGATCTCGTGCTTATTAAGGGATTACACTCTTCGCAGATAACGCAGGTTCTTGGATATGCCTATGGACCAGAAGTAGTCCATCGGGATGATATGGTATTGGTGTTTTAGTGTATTCAGCCTTGCAACCATACTTGTTGCCTGACCAGGTAGTCCTGCTCCAAGAGACGGGCAATCTGCCCTATGCTCTCCGCAGTGAACTTGGTGATGAACTGCGCCATGAGCAGGCATCGTGCATTGCCTACACGCCCTCACGCTTGGTGCGCCGTCAACTTGCCAACCCACAGCCAGGCAGGGTGTGTGGGGCTTTTTGGCATGGCAGTTTGCTGTTTGCTGACCTCAGCGGCTTTACCGCCTTTTGCGACAAGCTGAGTGTGCTTGGCAAGCAGGGGGCAGAGGAAGTCAGTGCCATCATCAACCAAGTGTTTAACGGCTTAGTTGCCGAGGTGTTCGCCTGTCATGGCGAGTTGCTCAAGTTTGGTGGCGATGCGCTTACGGCTTTTTTTGATGCAGAGATACTCGGTGATGCCCATGCTACTGCCGCAACCCTAGCCGCGCTAGAGATGCAACGGCGTATGGCTGCCTTTGCGTTGGTAGAAACCCGTGCCGGTCCGTTTCAGTTGGGGCTACGGGTGGGGGTGCATAGTGGGCGGGTGCTTGCGGCTGAGGTGGGCGATAGCAGCCATATTGAGCTGGTCGTCACCGGCGAGGAGGTGAGCCGCGTAGCCCAAGCACAGAGCGTTGCGACCCCCGGCGAGGTAATCATCTCCCATCAGACTGCCGCGCTGCTTGAAGGGGCAAGCACCGTCCCCAAAAATGGCTTCTTTGCTCAGGTCATTTCCCTACCGCCAACGACCCTACCGGCTGTCACCGTACCCGTATTGACGGAACGGGGAAATAACCTCGATTCTTTAGAGACCCTAGCGCAGCAGGTTGAAGCCCTGCGCCCCTACCTTGTGCGGGGGTTGCCCCGCCGTTTTGTTGAATCATCGGCAGGCGAGATTGGCGAGTTTCGCCCGGTGAGTGTCCTCTTTGCCAACTTTTACCCCTTCACTATGCTGCTTGATCTCGCGGGGGATGATGCGATGTACGCCGCGACAATACTCAATACCTACTTTTGTCGAGCACAAGAGATGGTCCATATGTATGATGGGATTATCAACAAGGTTGATATGTACACGCAAGGCGACAAGCTCATGGCGTTGTTTGGCGCACCTGTGGCACATGAAGATGATCCCTTACGGGCAGTGCGCTGTGGACTCGAGCTTGCCATGATGATAGACGAGGTAAACCAAGAGATCGCTACCATCTTCAGTAATCAAGCCCAAGCCCATACTAGCCCCATACCCCCGCTCAACCAGCGCATTGGTATCAATACGGGTACCGTCTTTGCCGGGCGGCTTGGGGGGAGAGAACGCTATGAATACTCGGTTATGGGACCAGCGGTCAATCTTTCCTCCCGGTTGATGGAGCATGCCCGTGAAGGTACCGTGTTGCTTTCCCCCGACACCCGAACCGCGGTTGAGCGGTTTATTGTCATAGCCGAAGAACCCCCCGTTCACCTCAAGGGTTTGGCAGAGCCTATTGTCCCGGCGGTTGCGATTGGCGAGGATTATGTCCCCCGCTCGCACTCACAAACGGGTCTAGCTACGCCTCCGCTCATCGGGCGTGAGGATGAACTGATGCGGTTGATCAACCAAGCGCGTGAGGGATTAGCGGCACCGGGGCAGGTGCTGATGCTTGTGGGGGAGATGGGGCTAGGCAAAACTCGCCTGATAGAAGAGCTTGTCCAGCGGTTGGTGATGGGCAGTATTAACCAAGCAGCAGACAAGGCTATTCCCTGCTTCCAACTCTACACCGGTGATGGGCAGTCATTTAAGCAGAACATCCCCTACATCACCCTACGCACCCCCCTGAGTCAGCTTATTGGCTTTACCCAACGGCAAAGCAAACGAGCCAATGGGCAAACGAGCCAAGTTATAGAGCAGCATATCCAAGAACGGATAGGCCAGTTAGTCCCAGAGCTTGCCCACTTCACGCCATTGATAGGTGATGTGCTTGGCATAGCCCTCACCGAGACGGCAATCACGCGGGCACTCAGTGCTGAACAACGGCATAGCCGGGTGCAAGAGTTGGTTGTGGCACTCTTTCGGCAGGCTGCCAGCGAGGAGCCACTGTTGCTGGTAATAGACGATTTCCAATGGTCAGACACCGCCTCCCGTGAAATCCTATTGCGGTTGGCACAAGTTACCCAAAACTCCCCCCTTGTGTTGGTCCTTAGCTATCGCCCGGAGACTGCCATTGCAGAATCCTGGGCAGATTTGCCCAATACCGGGCGTGAGGTATTGCATGAACTTACCCAAGACGAAAGCTGGTTATTGGTTGAGGCTATGTTGCAAGGTCCCCCCCCCGATACCCTCAACCACCTGCTCCTCCGTACCCAGGGCAACCCCTTCTTTATTGAAGAACTGGTCCGGGCGTTGGTGGCTTCAGGGGTGCTGTTTCAGCATACAGATGGACGTTGGTTTCTTGCCAGTATCCCCGATCAAGTTAGCATCCCCACCAGCATAGAGGGGATGATCATGGAGCGGTTAGATCGGCTAGAAGAACCCTACCATGCATTAGTCCAGATAGCTTCGGTTATCGGTAATCGCTTCCAACTGCCTATCCTGCAAGGGGTTTATCCCAATACCCCATTGCTTCAGCAAGGATTGCAATACCTGTGTGATATAGGTATTCTTGATAAAGAGGAACTGCCCCAAGAAACGACCTATATTTTTCACCACGCGCTCTTGCACGAAGTCGCCTATGAGGGTATTCTTTATGCCCAACGGCGCGAATTGCACCGCCAAGTTGCCCACTGTATTGAGACTCTCAATAGTGAGTCGGTAGATGAACATTTGATGCTGCTGGCACACCACTATATGCTGGCTGAAGATTGGGAGCCAGCCTTTCGCTACCACCTATCCGCAGGGGTGCAAGCCCAACAACGCTATGCCAACCAGGAAGCCTTGATGCTCTTCAATACGGCTCTGGAGATAGGGCATAAGCTAGAACAGGATATGCAAGAACGCAAAGAGCGTGCCGATGCCCAACTAGCCCGTGCCAGAGACCGCCGGAATGGTCCTGCTGATCGGCGGCAGACCGTAGCCCCACGAAAGATGGTCGTATCCTGTCGTGAAGCGCATGTGTGGGATGGGCGACACTGGATTGTAGACCGCCGCTCAGGACCGGCAGACCGGCGGATGGTTGAGCGGGCTAGACGAGGGAACCTACGCAAAACGCCCCAAGAACCCATCACCCCGTATATGCTGAATCTAGCAGAAGTCTATGAACGCCGAGGCGATATGTACATCTTGATGGGTGAGTATGTGCAGGCACAAGAAGCCTTGCACCAAGCCCTGGTATTGCTCAAACGGTGGAAAGAAGCCGAAATCCAGCAACAGGACACCGAATCGCCAACGCACGATATGGGCTACAAGCGCAAGTTTGCGCTGATGTGGGTGCTTCCACCGGCGGTTTTACCGACTGCCTGCTGCAGAACGGCGCGAAAAAGGTT
>CAZLKK010000131.1:0-5461 GCA_964559995.1 uncultured Chloroflexaceae bacterium | reverse complement strand
GCGCATGCCCTCTTGCTCATGGGCAATCTTTGGCGTGATCAAGGCGAGTTTGATTTAAGTATCCCGGTCTTAGAGCAAGCTCGCGCTTTGCTTGACGAAATGAAAGATGCTACCCGCTTGGGTGAAGCATTGCAAAGTTTGGGGGATGCCTACTGGTCAGTGGGTCGCTGGCAGGATGCGCTCAAGTATTACCAACAGAGCCTCCAAATGAGTGAAAACATTGGTGACGTGATGGGGCAGGCATATGCATCAAACCGTCTCGCACGGGTGATGGTCGGGCGGGGTGAGCTAGAAATGGCGTATGAACTGTACCAGTACAGTGGCGAGCAGTTTCGGCGGGTTGGCTCCCTACCGGGTCTAGCTATCACCGGCTATCATCATGGCGAGGTCATCTTGCGAAAGGGGCAGGCACGGGATGCGCTGCACCTGCTTCGGGTAAGCATATCGTCCCTTGAGCGCATCAAAGCGCGAAATATGCTGCCAGAAGTCTTGCGATTAGCCGCCGAAGCTACGCTAGAGTTGGGAGACTATGAAGAGGCAAGCGACTATCTATCACAGGCGTTGATGATTGCCAGTGACATGGGGATGGTGGCGGAGGAGGCGATAGCCTGGCGGGTGATGGGGCAGATTATGCTGCACACAGGCGATTTGGATACCGCAGCAGACCACCTCGCGCATGGGCGCAGCTTGTTGGAAAAGATGAACAACCGGTATGAGCTAGGCAAGGTGCAGTATTGGCAGGCAAAGTTGGCAATAGCTCGCGGTAATGGGGAAGAAGCACGGGCATTAGCCGAGCAAGCCCAGTCGATTTTTCAGGGGTTACGGGCAAAGCGCGATCTCCAAATGGTCAAAACATGTTTAGCAGAGCTAACTACGACATACCATAATAAGCAATACGACAAAAAGACAATGGTATAATACTTTGGAGTAGTGGTCTTAACGCTTAGGAATATACCTATGAACCAGAATCCTCAAAGGGTGCTTGTCCACTATCTGTCACCAAATCAACAAGAATATGTTGCCCTACATGGCGACCTCCCACCGCAAGAACGCACGGCACTAGCCATCGAATTGCGCGAAACGTTGCAAGCCTATGCCCGCTATATACCGGGGCAGTTGGTGCAACAACAGCTTGCCAATCCTATCGCTGGCAAGGTGTATGGGGCTTTTTGGGATGGAAGTTTGCTCTTTGCTGACCTGAGCGGGTTTACGGCACTATCAGCAGAATTGAGCGAACTTGGCAAGCAGGGGGCTGAAGAGGTAAGCGGGGTGGTCAATCGGCTGTTTAATGCGCTGGTCGCAGAGGTACTGGCGCATCATGGGGCGTTGCTCAAGTTTGGCGGCGATGCCCTCACCGCCTTCTTTGACAACGCCATGCTTGGACATACCCATGCTGCCGCCGCAACGATGGCTGCTCTCGCTATGCAACGCCGGATGGAAGAGTTCTCGGCACTGAAAACGCGCAAAGGCACATTCCGGCTGCAACTGCGCGTGGGGGTGCATAGCGGGCGCGTTTTTGCTGCCCAGGTTGGTGATGTTAGCCATATTGAACTGGTCGTTACCGGGGCAGAGGTCAACCGGGTGGCAACGGCGCAGGAAATAGCCGCGCCGGGTGAGGTGGTCATCTCTGACTACACCGCTGCCCTGCTGGATTCGGCGGTTGTCACGCCGCGAGAGTCCGGGTTTCAGCACATTGTCGAGATGCCGCCAGCAGACCTACCCGACATCTCACCAGACCTCTTTTCGCTAGACCGTTCGGATGATATAGCCACGCTTGAAACCCTCGCCTGTCAGGTGGAGTCGCTGCGTCCCTACCTGATGCGGGGCTTGCCCAAGCGGTTCCTCGATGCTTCTGTTTTTGAGATGGGCGAGTTTCGCCCGGTAAGCGTCCTCTTCGTTCACTTCCACGATTTCAGTGCGCTGCTTGAACTGCTGGCAGACGATGCCACCGGTGCTGCCCATATCCTCAATGCCTATTTTCAACGGGCGCAGGCAGTGGTGCATCGCTATGATGGCATCGTCAATAAGGTCGATATGTACTCGCATGGCGACAAGCTCATGATCCTCTTTGGTGCGCCAACTGCCCACGAGGATGACCCGCAGCGGGCAGTGCGCTGTGCATTGGAATTGCAAGAAACGTTAAAAGCCGCCAATGCTGAGATACACGATATGCTCACCAAAAAGGGCATCCAAGATGAGCGGGGGGTGTTTTATCAGCGGGTTGGCATCAATACCGGCACCGTCTTTGCCGGGCGGGTGGGAGGCGTAAAGCGGTATGAGTATACGGTGATGGGGTCTGCTGTCAATCTGTCTGCTCGCCTAATGTCTGCCACAGATGATGGGACAATCCTGCTTTCGCCAGAAACAAGCCATGCCGTTGAGCGACAATTTGCCTTAGCCAAGCAACCCCCGTTGAAGCTGAAAGGACTACCCAAGCCAGTAGAGCCATTCCGGGTGGAGCGGGCTTTAGATGTAGAACGGTTGTCTGTGGGACAGACTTCCCAGATTAGCCGTGCGCCGCTGGTCGGGCGCGATGCATTGCTGGCACAGCTCAAGCAGGAATCCGCCGTTGCGCTCAATGGCACTATGCGCGTGTTAGCGTTGGTAGGTGAAGCGGGTATTGGCAAGTCGCGGTTGGCAGAAGAGCTTATCCAGTCCCTTGTGCTCTCCAGCTTTGCCCCTGACGGCATAGAGGTGCCAGACTTTCAGATGTATACCAACGACTGCCAAAGCTACGAGCAGAGCATCCCCTATGCTGCGTTACGCAAGCCCATCCGTCACCTGCTCCGCGTCACAACGCATTCCAACAGGGGGCAGAGTGTCACGGAACAATCAGAAATCATCACGCGGCTTGAAGAGATCGTCAAAGAATATGCCCCTAGTATGATACGCTTTACGCCGCTGCTTGGTGATGTGCTTGGTATTGGGCTACCCTTCACGCCGCTGCTCGAATCGATGAGTGATGAACAACGCCACGACAGGTTGCAAGACTTAGTTGTCGAGATTGTGCTATCGGCGGCACGACAAGAGCCGCTCTTACTTTCGCTAGAAGACATCCAATGGGCTGATGCCTCATCGCTAGAAATTATCGAGCGGCTCACGAAAGAGGTATTGCCAGCCCCTCTACTCCCCCTGCTCAACTATCGCCCAGAGCCACCCATTGTTGAGCCGTGGATGGAGCAGGAGACCAATATTCGGGTAGAACTTGGGGAACTCAGTACAGATGATAGTGAGCAACTGTTAGCGGGTATGTTGGGGGGATCGCCGCCGCCAGAAGTGTTGCCGCTGCTGGAGCGCACCCAGGGCAATCCCTTTTTCATCGAGGAGCTTGTCCGAGCCCTTATCACCTCTGATGCACTAGCGCGTGATGAAGCGGGACACTGGCATATGACGCGCCCGCTTGACCAGATAAGTATACCAACCAGCATTGAGGGGTTGATCTATGCTCGGCTAGACCGCCTGGATGAGCAGCAGCTTGAACTGGTCCAGGTGGCATCGGTCATCGGAAGACGGTTTAGCCAAACGATTGTCGCAGGCATTGTCGGAGATTCGGTGCCAGTAGACCAGGTGTTGCACTATCTCATAGCGTTCGAGTTAATTGCCCCGGAAGATACCGAGCAAGACACCGATATTACCTTCATCTTTCGCCATGCGTTGTTGCGTGATGTGGCATATGAGGGGATTCTCTATGCTCGCCGGCGTAATCTCCACTATCGGGTGGCAGACCAGTTGGAGCAGGTGAGCGCAGGGGGGTATCGGGATGAGCTTTTGCCCTTGCTCGCGCAGCATTACCTGCTGGCAGAAGCATGGGGCTATGCCTTCTACTATCACAAACGTGCGGCGTGTCAGGCGCAGAGACGCTATGCCAACCGTGAAGCCCTAGCCCTCTTTGCGACAGCCCTCGATGTGGCAACCCATATCCAAACGGAACAGGGGGAAGAGGACAACGGAGCAGAGACCTATTGCTTGATTGTTCCTGTCGCTTTTGAAGTGGCAGAAATACACGAACGGAGCGGCTATATCCAGGCATTGCTTGGTGAGGGAGAAACTGCCCAACAAAGCTACCAAGAGGCGTTACGCTTGGTGCGCGAGGAGCGCAACAAACTGGATACGCAAGCGTCCAAAACGCTGCTTGGACAACGGCTTGTGCTTGCTGAAGTGCGGCTCTATCGCCACCTTGCTGCGCTGGATGAGCAGCATGGCAATTACCAATCGGCGTTTGACTGGCTAGAACAGGCGATGGTGCTTGGGACATCTGGAGGGGCTGCGGCAATGGAAGAGTTGAGCCGCTGCTATCTGCTAGGCGCACGTATCTACTTTACCCAGGGGGATTTTACCCATTCGCGGGAATGGGCACAGATGGCATTGAAACTGGCGAGCAAGTTGGATAATATCACCGACCAAGCCAATGCCTTCTTGCGAATCGGCGTTATCTCCTATGAACAGGGGGATTTTGCCGAAGCGGTGCCTGCCCAACAGGAGGCGTGTCGGCTCTTTGAGCAGTCCAATGTGTTGAGCCGCTACAATGATGCACTCAACAATTTGGGGGTGACGTATGACCGTATGGGGCGGTGGGATGATGCAGTGCAGTGTTATGAGCGTAGCCTGGAAATCAGCGAAAACATCGGTGATGCGTTGGCACTCGCTCGTACCGCAAACAACCTAGCTCTGGTGTTGATGGCGCAGGGCGAGCTTGAACGGGCGAGTAGCTTGTTTGAATATAGCTGTTCCCAGTTTAGCCGTATTGGGTCGGTGCAGGGGATAGCCTATACCACGCTTAACCGTGGCGAGGTGTTGCTCTTGCAAGAACGCCCAGAGGATGCGTTGACGCTCTTTTACGAAAGTATCGAAATCTTGGAGCGTATCAATGCGCGGCTAGACATACCAGAGGTGTTGCGCTTGGCAGCAGAAGCGTTGTTGGCACTTGGGCAGGTTGACCAAGCCCACGACTATGCGACCCGTTCGTTGGAGATAGCGCGGGAGCTTGGTATGGCGGTGGAGGAGGCTACGGCGTTGCGGGCGTTGGGGCAGGTGGCGTTCCACGCAGGCGACCATGCTACGGCAAATAGCTACCTGGAGCAGAGCCAGGTAGCCCTGGAGCAGTTGGGCGAGCGATACGAGTTGGGGAAGGTGGTATTTTGTCAGGCGCAGGTTGCCTTTGCGGTGCAGCATCCGCGTGCGCCGGAGTTGCTGTGCGAGGCGGAGCGTATCTTCCAAGAGTTGGATGCTCAACGCGATTTGCAGAAGGTACAGGCGTTCGCCGCGGCGGTGGGGGGGGGTGGTGGGTGAGGGGCAGTTGTAGAACCGTTGCATACTACGTCTCTGTCCCCCTATCCCTAACCTTTTCCCCCACTACGCGGGAGAAGGGTAGATGCAAAGGTGCATCCGCTCGTTGACACTCGCGGCTCCGTTGGCATCCGCTCACTCACGGCTCGTTATCCCCGCTCGTTGCCCCTCGCGG
>CAZLKK010000130.1:0-10365 GCA_964559995.1 uncultured Chloroflexaceae bacterium | reverse complement strand
GTGCAGGATAAGCAGCAGCACAGTGAACAATTGCAATCGTTGCTACGCAGCACCCGGCTTTTCCCGAACGCTCGCACGAATGCATCGTTGGTTGATGCGGGGCTGCCAACTATCTCCAGCGATGTGACGGCAGAGGGGATGCTGCGCCGCCCTGAAGTTAGCTATGAGCGGCTTCAGCAGGTGGTTGAACTCCCCGATTATCCCCCCTATGTAGTCGAGCAGGTCGAGCACGAGGCAATCTATGGCGAGTACATCATTCGGCAAAAGCGCGAGGCAGAGCGAGTCCGCAAGATGGAACACCGGCGTATCCCGGGGGATTTCGACTATGAGGCAATCAAGGGGTTACGGGCAGAGGCTCGCCAGTTGTTGTTGCGCTTTCGCCCGGCGACGCTAGGGCAGGCATCCCGGTTGGCGGGGGTGAACCCATCGGATGTGGCTATTGTACTGATGGCACTGGAGCGGCGGGAGCAGCGCGAGGGATAGGGTAGGTATTCCTCTTACAGAGGTAGGTCAGGGGAGAGTAACCAACGTCTCGACGGGCAGCCCCCCATCCCCTCGCCCCGCGTCCCACCGAGGGGAGAAGGGAAATTGGGCAGGTGTTATCCCCCTTGCCCACTACGCGAGAGAAGGGAATCCGTAGGGGCGCACGGCGGTGCGCCCAATGTTCGGCACCCCCCGTCCTGGAATGGGAGCGTGGGCAGGGGGAGCGGGGTATACCATAGGGGACTTTGTAGACCTAATCTCCCCTTGCCAGGGTAGCGGGAATGGGCAAAACTACCAACCAAATGTCCAAACGACAAATGAGACCCTATTGTTCTCTTGATCTTGGTCATTGTCATCGGAAGAGAGCACTACCGTATCCACATTATAGGGGGGAATCGCATAGCTGACGATACGTGCATGGATGTGAATAGTTACCTGATCTTCTGGCAAGAGTTTGCCAATAGTGACTGTTGCGGTGTTGCCTTCCATCGTGACATCCCCCCAAGAGCTTGTCACTGCTTCAAGCGACAAGAACGGTGGTAGCTTGTCTGTAACCACGACCTGCTCTGCGGTACCATCCCCATCATTATTGACGTAGATCGTAAAGGTAACGATTTCGCCTACCTGCCCCATAACAACGCTGGTTTCTGCACGAAGCGATGGGTCTGGTCTGGATGAATTCCCACCGCCGCCGCCACCACCACCGGAACGCTTGAGGGGAGGCTGTGGCTGTGGTTGTGGTTGTGGTTGTGGCTCAGGCTGTGGCTCAGGTTCCGGTTGCGGCTCAGGCTGTGGTTGTGGTTGTGGTTGCGGCTCAGGCTGAGGCTCAGGTTCCGGTTGCGGCTCAGGCTGTGGCTCAGGTTCCGGTTGCGGCTCAGGATCACGCGGTTTTGGTGTTGGGCGTGGCGGCACATCTTGTTCTCCACCTGATTGTGCTAGTACAGTAGTCGCTGGTTGTGGTAGGGCAATAAAGCCCAACACAAGAAGCAACACAAGAACAACATACCCGGAAATGTGTAGCGTTTTCCGCATAGGGATACCTCCTTACTACAGGTGATTGTAGTATATAAGAACTTTTATGTATTGTACCACATGTGAGTCAGATGCAAAGGACAATCCTACCGCTCGACTAGCCTAGCGATAGTCACCCCATCGCCGCCGTCTTTGCCGCCGCCGTGAAAGGACGCAATGAGCGGGTGGTTGTGGATTTTGTCATGGACAACCTTTCGCAATGCCCCGCTTCCCTTGCCATGAATGAGCCGTACTTCCGGGTAGCCAGAGAGGTAAGCATCATTGAGATACCGTTCTAGCCCATCGGCAACATCTGCCGTGCGCCACCCGCGCATATCCAGCGTCATAGAGACATTCGCCGTAGCTGCGGGGATATTCACGCCACGGGACTCATAGACAGGCTTTTCCTGCTGCTTGCCGCGCTTCTCCCTTTGAAGCTCACGCAAACTGGCATTCACCCGGAAGTTGCCCACCTGCACATTGGCTACCTCGTCATCTTCATCAATCGAGACAATTTGTCCTGTCAACCCGATAGAACGGACAAGAACCGTATCCCCCACTTGCAGAACTTTTGCTGGCTCCCCTTGTATGTGTACGGACTCTGCTTTTTGCTCTTTTTTGCGTATTTGCTCAACATGTTTTTCTACCTGTTGCAAATGGGTTTCTGTCTGGTCTATCTGCTGCTGTTTTTGCTGGTTGAGGTTTTCCCGCTGCTGTTGCAGCATCGCTTCATGTTGGGCTTGGTGCTTCATACGGCGAAGCTCAGCGCGGGCTTCGTGCAATTCCTCCTCCACCTCGCGCAATGCATCACGCATATGCTCTTCCCGTGTTTGCTCAAAGATCGCCAACTCCTCTGCCAAGCGATCACGGTATTTCTCTGCATCCTGGCGTAGCTCATGGGCGCGTTGTCGATCTGCCTCAGCACCTTCACGCTTGCGGTGTATGTCCTCTAGCAATCCGTCTATATTACTGGACTCCTGCCCCATCGTGCTGCGGGCTTGCTCTACAATAGCGTTGTCTAGCCCCAACCGTGCTGCAATTGCCAGCGCATTAGACCGCCCCGGTAGCCCAATGATCAAGCGATAGGTCGGGGCAAGCGTCTCACTATCAAACTCTACTGATGCATTCTCCACGCCGGGCGTGTTATAGGCAAACCCTTTGAGTTCCGCATAGTGCGTGGTGACAATGCCCATGCACTTGCGGTTGAGAAACCGTTGGATAATGGCGCGTGCCAGAGCCGCCCCCTCTAGGGGGTCGGTGCCTGCGCCTATCTCGTCTAGCAAGACAAGCGTGGGGTGTTGTTGGCTTGTGGTCTGGTACGCTTCTATCTCTTGTAGCATACGAATGATCGTCTTCATATGCGAGGAGAAGGTGCTGAGACTTTGCTCAATGCTCTGCTCATCGCCTATATCAGCAAAGACCTGCCCAAAAATGGGCAACCGTGACCGCTCACGGGCGGGGATGTGTAGCCCGGCTTGTGCCATCAGAGCCAGCAACCCCACTGTTTTGAGGGCGACTGTCTTACCGCCGGTGTTCGGTCCCGTGACGACAAGCAGTTGTACCTCGTTGCCCATCCAAACATCAATTGGCACGACTATCTCTTGGGGCAGCAGCGGGTGACGGGCTTGGATAAGCGAAAGTGGCGATGTATCTTGCTGGCTGTCGTTTGTAGCGGTAGCCCACAGGGTATCTGAAGTGACGATTTCTGGCGGTACGCAGTTGAGGGCATCGGCGTATTTGGCGCAGGCAAATGCTAGGTCAAGCACCGCCAGCGTCTCAACCCCTATCTTGATAGTATCAGCAACAGCCCCCACCCGCTCAGACAGCATCGCCAAAATACGCTTTACCTCTTGCTCTTCGGCAAGTTCAAGCTCACGCAAACGGTTATTGAGTTCAACGACTGGCATCGGCTCAATGTACAGTGTTGCACCACTGGCAGATTGGTCATGCACCAGACCGGGGACGGAACGGCGATGGGCAGCCTTCACCGGCACGACATGCCGCCCGTTGCGGACTGTGACTATGGGTTCTTGCAACACTTTGGCAAACTGCGAGGAGCTCACCATATGGGTGAGCTTGTCCTGGATGCGTGAGGTGGCAATCTTGATCTCACTGCGAAGATGCGATAACTTTGCGCTGGCAGTGTCGAGTACTGTAGCATTGTCGTCTATGGTGCGTTCTATTTCATTCTCCAATGTGAGCAGTTCGGGCAAACTGCCGGCATAACTGGCAAGTATGGGATACTCTGTCGGGGGGAGTTTGCGGAGTTTGTGGCGCAGGTGGCGCATGCTGATAATGGTGCTGGCTATGCCCAACAGGTCATGAGGGGCAAGGATACCGCCGAGTGCAGCATGATGCACTTGCTCGCGGACATCGTGAGCACCGCCAATGCTGGCATCTGGGTCTGTGTTGATGAAACGGCGAGCCTCGCTGGTTTGCTGTATCCGCTGGATAACCTCTGGCTCGTGGGTAGATGGGAGCAGGGTTTGGGCGAGTTCCCGTGAGGCAGAAAACGAGGTATAGCGAGCGAGTTTTTCGCGGACTTTGGGAAATTCTAGGGTAATAAAGGTCTGGTCTGTCAGTGCCATGCGCTTTCCTATTCTGTGGTCATGAAAAGTACTTCTGCTCCGCCAGGAAGAAAGGGAGCTAGGGCTTGGGACATATTGGCTGGTATGCTGTTGGCGATATATTGGACTATGAAGGAGTGCTCAACGCTTTTGCCAAACCACCGGATGAGGGGAAAATCACTGGTATTGCCGCCTTTCAGTATCATCATGTTCCACAGGACAACGGAAAAGGTGATGGAGACGAACAATGCCAGCAGCAGCCCAACAACTACGCCCCCTATGCGGTCTATATGACGGAAACGCTTGGGTAGGCGGATGTGGCGAAAGATGACAACACCGGCAATAGTCAGCAAAACAAAACTCATGAACAGCAACCAGAGAAAACTGGTTAGTCGGGCTATTTCTGGCGACATCGTAGGGTAGCGGGTTTCTACAACCATACCGAGTGAGGTAAAGTAGAGACTAGCCAGTACCATGCTAAGGTAGAACATAATGACGACAACAATACCGCGTATTAAGCCGCCAAAGAATCCTAGCGTTACTGCCCCAAAGAGAAAAAAGATCAAGAGGATGTCTACAAACACACTAGCTCCTGTTGTGCAGGTATATCAATCAATGTTATGCTGCGAGGGGAGCGGGGGGATACAATCTATACCCCACCCACTCCCATTCTCATTATCAGCTTAATTGCCTACTGCAAAGATGATTTTTGCGCCTTCTGGTAAGATAGGGTCGGCAAAGTCGTAAGCCATCGGTAAGATGTAGGAGGCAAAGTAGTTGAGCAAAAAGGACCTACGAACACTGCCGCCTAGCATGTGCATAATGGGCAGTTTGATATTCTCTGCTCCTTTGACGACAAAGAGATTCCAGAGCAACACCGCTAACATCCCCATGAAGAGGGCAGCAAGGATAAGGGCAATAAACACCCCGGCAGTTTTATCTACATACATGAGGTGTCCAGGCATATGGAAGTCTTTTACGGTGTATAAGCCATAGGTGGCGAGAAAGGCTAGGCTTAACATCAGTATGAGGGCAAAGGCTACGTACATTCCCACGTTGGGATGGGTGCCGAATTTGTCGAGAAAAAACAATCCCAAAGGATAGAACAACACACTTGCTAGGACAACGCTTAGATAGTATGCCACGAGCAAAACCGATAACCGTATCACTCCCTGGTAAAAGCCAAGCAGCAATGAACCGATAAGTAATGCGAGAAAGACAATATCCATAAACATGGCAAAAAGCCTCCTTGTTGGTAAAAACATTATGTTGGTTAGAGACAGGTTCTTTAGTCACACATTATAACACTGATACGCACAAAGGACGTTCATACATGTATGTATAAACGTAGGGAACCTGCCCATTGCCCCAGAGTTATGGTAATGTCCAATCTGCCCCAAGCTAGGCTACCTTTGCTATGTCCCTGGATATGCTCACTTGCTCCCACGTACCCGCTGCAAAAGGATGCGCCAAAGGAACAACGGGTTGCCAATGACATACCGCCGCCACAACCGCCGCGGCTCCACAACCAAGCGTGACAGCCATTCTAGCCCGTTGTCGGTCATCCAACGCGGTCCCCGCGCTACCTCGCCTGATACATAGTCAAAGGCTGCGCCAACAGCTAGGGCAACATGGGCTTCTAGCGAGTGCCAGTTTTCCTTGAGCCAGTGTTCTTGGTGCAGAGTCCCTAAGCCAACAATGAGTATGTCTGGTTTGGCAGCATTGATTGCCTGGATGACGGCTCGATTTTCCATACCGTCTACTCGTTTGTCAAAATAGCCGTGGTGGGTACCAACAATACGCAACCCAGGATGGCGTTGTTCAAGCAGCGTTGCCGTTTTTGCCACTACACCCGGTTTTGTACCAAGCAGATAGAGCGAATAGTTATGCTGACAGGCTGTCTGTGCCAAACGATCTATCCAGTCTGGCAGCGAAAATCGCTCAGGTATGTTGTAGCCAAGCAGTTTAGCCCCCCACTTCACCCCGAATCCATCACAAAAGACAATAGTACACTGGTTGAGGTAGTCGCGGAACCAGGGAGTGGTATAGGCGATATTGAGGACATGCGCGTTGACATAGGTTGCCACCATACGCTCTTGCTGCTGCACCGTCTGCACCATAAGGGCGAGTACTTCGTCTAGGGTAAGGGTATGGATGGGAACGTTGAATATGCGAACGGATGGGATGGGGTTAGTCATAATGTGTATTCACTTCTCCTATTTGGGTATTTGGCAAACGTTGTTATAGACATCCAGATAGGCATGAACAACACGTTCCCAAGAGTATTTGTACGTTTCCTTGCGTACTTGCATACCCATCTGGTGTATTGTCTGAAGGTCAAGCGAGAGGGCATGGCGTAGGTTGTCAAGGGCTTGCTGCTGATCGTTATCAGCAAACAAAAATCCCGTTTCTCCATGCTTGACCACCTCTGGATGGATACCCACAGGCGTGACTACCGGAACCGTTCCACTGCTCATTGCTTCAATCGTTGCTACACCAAACGCCTCATATGAGGAAGCAGAAACAAACAAGTGAGCCTTTGCCAGCCATTCGCGTACTTGCTCATCAGATATTTCGCCCGTGAAATGGACTCGTGAAGCGACCCCTAGTCGTTGTGCTTGGGCGAGCAAATATGGGACTTTATGATCACGATCTGCCCCTATCCAGACGAGACGTACATTTGGGTGGGTTTCAGCTAATGTGGGGAGGAGAGCTATTAGCCGTTCAATGTGCTTGTTTTCTACAATACGACCAATACCTAGCAACAAACCAGGAGTTATCTGTTTCTGGATAGCTAAGAAAGGTTGAACATGTACTCCATTATCTACAATATAGAGCTTTTCGGGAGGAACGATAGGCTGAAACAAGGAGTAATCGTGTTGGCTATCGCAAATTACCGCATCAATAGCGTGAAGTGATAACCGGGTTATTTTGTGAAAATACCACTTTTTGAGTGGTAATAGCCATTTGGTATGAAAAATCCCCCCGTGAGTATTGACAATAATTGGCTTACGGTGGGTATTTTGGGTAATTGCCAAGAAATCCACAAAGAAATCAATGGCGTGAACATGGACAACATCGTAGTATGGGATAAACGAAGAGATGGCGGGAGCAATAGGATAACGTTTGATACCGATATAGGGTAATCGGAAAATGGGTATGTTAGCAATTATTGCCGTTGGTTCAACAATTTCCCCGGTGTTGAAAATTTCCCGCAACGTCACGATGTCACAGGAGTGACCTTCCTGCTGCAAAGCCTGGCTGAGGTGATACATTACCTGTTCAACACCACCAGTAGCAGGTAAAAATTGACGGTAAACTTGTAATACTTTCACGTTAGGGTATTGGCTTTTCTCTTAACTCTTACCAAACTTACCAAAGTTGCGAAACAAAAAACGAACGAATATACTTGTCAGATGCCCGCCGACGCTGTTGAATGATGCGCCGTTGGGAGAGCATGTGAGGAGCAGCTAGGATTGCTTCAATTATCCCTTGCCAATGGGCAACTACCCGTTTGGGATTTGTTACCATATGGGTTATTTGCCAAATAAACTCATAGAGCAATATATAGGGAATATCTATGAGAACATCACGTAAACAGTCATTTCTTAATAGCGTTAGGTATCGATTGCGTGTGTATTGAACCCGTATGGAATAAGCACGTATGCCACCTGTGCCAGATTCCATATGATAGCTTAATGCATAAGGAGTATAAAGGCATGTCCAATCACGCAGTTTTGCTCGACAACCTAAGTCATGGTCCTCCATATACATAAAAAAATCCTCACAAAAATACTCACCGTTTATTGCTATATCTTCAAGCATGGCATGACGATACAGGGGAGCCGCTCCATTTGGGGCAAAGATTGAATCTACAGAATTATACTGTCCAATATCTTTCTTCTTATAACCACGATTTATAGCAGCACGACTACGAGCAAGTAGGTGTCCTGTGGAGTAAATCTTATTAGTCTTTTGCCTATCCTTTTGCATAAGAAGGATTTTTCCAGAGACACTTCCCACACGTTCATGGAGTTCTATAGCCCGTACCATTTCGGCAATATAGGATGGGGTTAAGATAACATCAGGGTTAAGCGGCATATAGTAGGGATTTTTACACCGTTGCATTGCATAGTTGTGTGCTCTAGCAAAACCAAGATTAGAATCGAAGAGTGTTAGTGGGATATGGGGATAATACTCCCGCAAAAATGAGACTGAATCATCACTAGAAGCATTGTCCAATATCTCTAAATCAATGCATGGATAAGTTTGTTGCTGTACACTCTCAATACATTGAGCCAGCATATCTCGGCTATTCCAATTTAATATCGCAATGGTAACAGGTTGATAAGATGTATTCATAATTCTTTCAGTGTACCTTTGTTCGGTATTTTCCAGTGACAGAAAATTCGTCTTCTCTTATAAATGAAATCCAAAGAGGCTTCTAACACAGAATTTTGTATTGCATAAGAACTTCATTGGCGAAACGGAAACCTGTATATTGATTCTATCAGTTCATCAAACAACCCTGCCAACTTCCCCGTCAACACCTGACGGTCAAACTGGCGCACCCCATCGGGTACTCGTGTTGGCAACAATCCTGCCAACCATTGGACATAAAGCGTCAACAATGCCCGTTCAATGCCAGTGTAATCATCAGGGGCTACCACTAGTCCTGCTCCATGTTGTGCTACAAGTTGTCCTGCTGAAGAATCAGGCGGGGCAAGTGCGAGAATAGGACGACCAGAAGCAAGATATTCAAATATCTTGTTTCCTGTTATACTCAATAATTCAGCTGCAATAACAAGTAATAAGACATCAGCATCTCCTTGATATTGCAGAGACTCTTGGTAGGAAACATTCCCTACCAATGTAAAAACATCTTTTACATCAGAATGATGTATCGCATCCATTTCATCAGTTGTCAATGTCCCAACTAAGACGATCTCCAGTACATCTATGATAGGATGCTGCTGTGCTTGCAAAACAGATAATGTAGCTAGTAGTTCATTGACTTTGGTAGAAGCACGACTTATAGAAAATTTACCAGTATGCACCACACGAAATCGGTTTTTCTTTTGGTTATTCTTGCGTTGTATTGTTTCTAATGCTGCTGCATCATAGCCATTGTAAAGCGTAGAAATATGCATAGCCAAAAGGGGGTAGCGGCGTTGCATATCCCCCGCAATAATATCATTCACAGTGATAATCCGGTCTGCGGATGACATGACAATCTGTTCTAACGGCAATTCTAGCATACGCCGTAGAGTTGAGGTTTTTCTTTGGGGGATTAGCGGTTCAAACAACCAACCATCACGGAAATCTGCTATCCAGGGTAGCCCGGTAATGCGCTTGAGGGTAAGCGCAACAAGATGGGAACTTTCTGGTGGCGAGGTACTGAAAATCGCCTGTATCGGCAATGTACGGATAATCTGTAATCCTTGCCATACCGCTAGGGGATACCAAAGAATATGCTCATCTGGCAACAAGAATGTCATTTTCAAGCGTTGTATGCGACTTTTCGATGAGAGCAACCCAATATTGGCTCGCTGATCTTGCGGTACATTTCGTAGTTTCACGGCACGATAAGCCCGTTTGAATGGACCTGTTAGATCATCACAACGAAAGGTCATTGTAGCTTTATCTTCTGGCAATGAGCCACGGGTGCGCGTGGTCAGCACAACCGGACGGTAGCTAAACTGGGGAAGGTATTTGACAAATGAGGTAATACGCCGTGTGCCGGTATGATCTACTGGTGGGTAATAATAGGCTATCATGAGGATATGGCGTTGTGGAGAAGGGTTGGTATGCATACTGCTTTCTATCACTCTCATTGCTCCCCGTTCGACGACTCCCCCAATTATACCATTACTTTGGGCTATCTTGTCCAAGCAACGCTGCCAACACCGCCGCCCGCTGCGCTGCCCACGTTGCATCCTCAACCTGCCCTTGCTCCTGATACACCTCTGCCAACATGTGGTAGACCGCTAGGTCATCCGCCGTGCGCTGAAGGAGATCAAGCCGCGGTTGCAATGTCCCTGGCACCCCTACCTGCCGATAGATACCATACCCGTAGCCATCGCGTGTCACTTGCGGACGGGCAGCCTGTTCTAGTGCTGTTATTGCCGCTTGTCGTTCATCCTGCGCCAACGCCAACCGCGCTTCACTTAGGGCAGCATGGGCATCTGTGCCGGGGTAGCGTTTGTTGACGCGCAGGGTCTGTGCCACGCGCAACGTGTATGCCGCCCGTTCATACTCGCCAAGCGCGATATGCATATCAGTGCGATAGAGCCAGGGTAGCGGG
>CAZLKK010000129.1:5639-10370 GCA_964559995.1 uncultured Chloroflexaceae bacterium | reverse complement strand
GTCTATCTATGGGCATCTCTGGTTCCATTCTGCCCGGAATCCCTGTGACCTACCCCTAAGAGTAAGGGACGGGGGGGGAACCTTTACCATGTCCCTTGCTTGATTTCTTTATGGAGAGATACTGACAGAGCCTATTCCTCCCGATACCCTTCAAGTGAGAAGATAGGCAGGGATGCAGCTTTGCCTTTGAGGGCATAGAGTCCAAGAGAAACACACGCATACCGGTCTGCGATAGGCAAATAGGCGGTCTCGGTTAGCAAAATTTGGTTTCTCCCCGCACGGCTCATCAACCGTGCTGCTGTATTGACCGTATCGCCCAAAATGTTAAACTCGCGTCTCCCCCGCATCTCTCCAATTTCAGCGGCAAAAACGGGCCCACGGGCTAGGCCTATCTGACAATAGACATCTACTTTTTTGCCGCCTACTATTGGTGGCTGAAAGGACATAATAATATCTCGAATAACCATAGCTGCTTCGGCAGCTCTCGTTGGATCGTTGGTATGGGCATTGGGAACGCCAAAGTAGATGAGCATATCTGAACCGGTGTGGTGGTAGGTAACATTTTTCAATACCCCTCCCCGTGCCTCTACCGCGGCATTGATGAGCGCAAATGCTTGCGAAATAGCGACAATAGGGGTTTTCTCTTCGTCACGGAACGCATAATCTACCGATTCTGGTAGCCCTATCAGATTGACGAAGATAACGCTCAATTCGGGAAACTCCGGGACGATACGCCGCCGGGATGCACTCTCAACCAATAGGTTGAGGATTTGCATAGGGATATAGCTGGCTAACGGTTGTACCAGATGTATTGCCGAATCTATCTCGTGTACCAATCCCTCAATACTGCGGTCTAACAACAGCGCACTAGCAAGGCGACGGCGCGATGGCGAAAGGTCATACTCGCCAAGTTGGTTGTCGTCTAGGTTATCTATGACCAACATATAGCCCGGTTCGCCCGGTTGACAGTGAAAGGTGTCTTTGACGTGCTCATAGGCAGCTTCGGTCAGATTCACGCTGCCAACCAAGCCATTGCCCTCTGCCAGTTTGGTAGCCAACACGGTACTCCCAAGCAAGACCTGCTCCATACGGCGTGGTGTGCCTATATCCGCTGCGATAAATTGTCCGTGGTGTAGCCCAATACGCATCCCTAGCGAGAGCTTGCCCTGGTCTGTCTCAATATTGGCGAAATGGCGCATAGCGCGTTGCATCCGCAACCCTGCCCGTACTGCTCGTGTGGTTGCGTGTTGCATGGAATCGCTGGTAAATTGCCCAAGCATGGCATCACCGGTGAATTCGAGGAGGACACCGCCAGACTTGCTGACAATCTCTATCATATGGGTGAAATAGTCGTTGAGCACGCCTAGCAACGTTTCAGCCCCAGCCCGTCCATGTAGGGCATTGGCTTCTAAAAGGCGGGTAAACCCGGCGAGATCAGTAAACATCAGGGTTCCTTCACGCCACATATAGCGCGTTTCCCCTAACGATGGCGGATTCTCGGCAATTTGGCGTGGCAGATAGTCATACAAGACATGACGCAATGTTCGCAGGTGATTAAACGTATTGGTCAAGGTTTCAGCGGTAGGATTTACCCACACCGAAGCATACAGGTCAGCAGGCAGGAGCCAGCGTAGCTTCTGCTCAATGGTCATTAGCGGATGTATTATCCTGTGTTCCATACAAGGAATTGCTTTCAAGATACAGACTATGGATTGCTGTTTGTAGTATATCCCAAACGAGAGGTGCGAGCAAACCAACTTGGGTGGGCTTGCTTCTTGCTAAGGCAAAAATTGCACCTTTAGGCACGATATGTTATACTCCATTTGAAAGTTTTTTCATTGTTTTTTTCGTGGTTGTAGTTTCTATTCTGTACTACACCTAGTTCCCTCACGCACGTACAGAACATAGAGGTTCATAGCAACTCATGAAGAGGAACCAATTTTTGCACCTAGCGATCAAGACGCTTCGCTTGGCAATATTGCGAATCAGCCCTGGCTGGATGTTTGGCTTGTTGACCTTCAACTTCAATCGCATCTCGATCTACGAGCTAGGAGCCATTGCGGTTATCATTACCACGCTGATTGGACTACACCACTTTATGTCGCCCTTGCAGGTCGCCATAGGCCACTTCTCAGACCGTCATCCCCTGTTTGGCTTCCGTCGAAGCCCGTATGTCCTCATGAGTGGCATAGTCGGCGCACTCGTCTTTTTGGCGATCCCCTGGCTCACCGTAGCCCTGGGCAGACCAGAGCGCACCAGCGAACTGCTCGCCGCTAACCCTACTTTCACCTTGCCAGAATCTGCCTTAGCCATGCAGCATCACCCCATCGCCACAGTCATCATCGCCTTTCTGCTCATCCTCTGCTTTGGGGTCGCTATGTCTGCCAACGGCACATCATCTGCCGCCCTTGTTGTTGAGACCATCGAAGAGAAGCATCGCGGACCCGTGTTCGTCATCGTTTGGATGGTCATGGTCTTCTCGGCTATCTTCTCGGCTGGCATTGCCAAAAGCATTATGCCCGAATATGACCCGGCACAAATGCAATTGCTCTACAACCTTACGTTACCTCTGGTCATTATTACCTCAATCATTGGGCTAGTCGGGATGGAACGGCGCATAACTCGTGAAGAGCATGCCCAATTTATGGAAAAACCACGGGTAGAAGCCAAATCAGAAAACGCCTTCACGGTCTTTTTCAAACTGCTGCGGGTTAATGACCAGGTGCGGTTGTTTTTTGCCTTTGTGATGCTCTCTATGTTTGGCATATTCCTACAAGATGCCATCCTTGAAGTCTTTGGGGCAGAAGTATTCCGGTTGGCACCAAAAGACACCGCCGAATTTACCCAAATATGGGGCGGGGGAATACTCATTGGCTTGTTTCTCATTATCATTGTGGCAAGATTTCAACGCATCTCCAAAAAGACCGTTGCCATGATCGGCGGAGTCGGGATAGCGTTTGGGTTGAGTATAATAGCCGTAGCCGCCTTGACCGTCACGCAATCGCTGGTTTCCCCAGGGCTATTTGTCATGGGGGTCAGCACTGGCTTGTTTGACTTTGGGGCAATGTCTATGATGATGGATATGACGGTTGAAGGGTACGCAGGTCTCTATATGGGCATGTGGGGATTTTCGCAGGGGATTGGACAGGGGATTGCCAATGTGACCAGTGGAGCTTACCATACGATTGTTATCGAGCACCATGTGCTTGGTCCCTCCGCAGCCTATGGGGTCATCTATGGTTTTGAAGCTCTCGTGATGATCTTGGCTATCCTGGTCTTACGCAATATCAATATCCAAGAATTTAAGGGGTTGAGTCAATCTGATATAAGTGCAGTAGTAGCTCTTGAAACAGCAACATAAGGACGAAAAAGGACGAAAAAGGACGAACAATGTATACTCCTGAACAATTGGCACGCCGTGAGGCTTCTAAGTGGACAAAAGTACAAATCATTCTCGCACCTATCCAATTTTTGGCGTTTATTAGCTTCATTTTGGTTGTCTACTATCTTGTTACCGGGGAACTTCACCTAGCCGCAACGATTAGTGTTTGGATTAAAATTGCGCTCATATGGGCATTGACCATTACGGGTATGTTGTGGGAAAAAGATATGTATGACCATTACTTCATGGCAAAGGAGTTTTTCTGGGAAGACCTGGGCAATCTTATTGCCATTCTTACCCACAATGCCTACTTTGTCGTGCAATGGCTTGGTTGGGATGACCGCAGCGTGATGTACGTCATGCTCTTTGCCTATTTTACCTACCTGTTCAATGCTGCCCAATTCATCGTTAAGGGAGTACGATCTTATCGTTATCGTAAATCACTGGAACTGCAAGCCGGGGTTGAGGGGTAAAAAGGAGTCATTATCATCATGCCAATTACATCCAAAGCTGTCATCATCCCACGCCGTAATGCCATTGAGCTAGGGTCTGTACAGCTTGCCTGTCCGAAAGATAACCACGTTGAGAACAACGTGCTCATCCGCACCGCCTACACCTCTATTAGTGCTGGCACAGAGCGTATGCTGCTCGACGGCCGTATGCCCCATCCTGCGCTTTCCTTCCCACTTGTCCCTGGGTATGAGACGGTAGGCAAGGTGATAGAAGTAGGCGATTCTGCCCCCCCCGAACTCCTGGGGCAGTGGGTCTATGTTGGCGGGGCGCGGTGCTTTCTTGGGGTCAATCCCGCGTGGGGAGGGCAGAGCGAGTATATCTATGCCGAAGCAGACCGTATCGTCACGCTCAATGGTATGGCACCAGATAGAGGGGTTGTGCTGGCACTTGGAGCCACCTCTATGCACGGCATCAACCTAGCAGAAATCAAGCCGGGCGATCATGTGTTTGTTTTGGGGCAGGGTATCGTTGGGCAGCTTTCTGCTCGTCTTGCTCGCATGGTTGGCGCAGGGCATATCACTGTTGTAGACCGGGTTGGGGTCAGACTAGCGGTTTCCCAAGCAGACCGTATCATCAACGTGAGCAAGGAATCGCTGGAAGAAGCGATGGGCGGCGAGAAGGTAGATGTGCTCATTGAGGCTACCGGCTCAATGGAAGCCTTGAGTGGGGCATTGCCGCTGCTCGCCGAGCATGGGCGGGTGGTGTTGCTTGGCTACTATGACCACATAGATGTCCCCTATGCCCCGCTCTTTATGCGTGAGGCGCATATTATTATAGCTCGTGAGTGGAAACACGGTCCGTCTGGCGACCTGCCCCATATGCGTGATTTATTGGCA
>CAZLKK010000129.1:0-5629 GCA_964559995.1 uncultured Chloroflexaceae bacterium | reverse complement strand
ATCGCAAGATGAGCCGCATGGTGGATGCGACTCGCGATCTCCTGGCAAGTGGCGAGCTCGATGTCGCTGATCTGCTGACCCATCGGGTGCCAGTAGATCGCATCCAAGCTGCCTATCGGTTAGCCCTTGAAGACCCCGCATGCTTAAAAGTTGTTGTTGAATGGCCCTGTGACGAAGCCTAGCGTTTCGTTCTATCCTAGTAAGGATCGTTGTAATGCCAAAAAGAACCAAACGTAATGGTTCAAAATCCGCTCGTATGCTGGCTGTATATGGCAAGGGCGGCATGGGAAAATCATTTTTCACCACAAACCTCGTGAGTAAACTGGCTCTATCGGGACTACGGACAATGCAACTTGGGTGTGATCCAAAGCACGACAGTTGTACCGGTCTCTTTGGTGGCGTGAGTTTACCAACACTTGGCGATACTTGGCGTGCGTTCAAGCAGGAAGGGCGGGAGAAAGAGCTGCGGGTGCATCATGTCGTTTTTCAAACGCCCATCCTCGATGATCAAGCTACGGTCTTTGGCTGCGAAATAGGCGGTCCAGAGGTGGGGCGTGGGTGTGGTGGGCGCGGTATCAGCTTTGGCTTTGATGTGCTTGAAGAGATGGGCATTAGCCAATGGGCATTAGACTACATCGTGATGGACTTTCTCGGTGATGTCGTTTGTGGGGGGTTTGCGATGCCGTTGGCGCGTTCGTTGGCAGAAGAGGTCATTATCCTATGCGGCAATGACCGCCAGAGTCTCTACGCTGCCAATAACATCATCCGTGCGACCCAGTATTTTGCCAGCATGGGGGGCAGTACCCGATTGCTTGGGCTCGTTATCAACCGTGACGATGGTAGCGGCATTGCGGAGCGGTTTGCGGAGCGGGTGGGGCTACCGGTGTTGCTCAAGCTACCCCATAATCCACGGGTGCGCGATTTGGCAGACTCCTTTCAACTGGCGTTGCAGGATGAGGAGTTTGACGCGCTCTTTGGCAGCATTACCCATGCTATCATCAATCGCACTATCCCTACTGCTGACCATGTACAACCGTTGGACTATGACGAGTTTATGGGGATATTTGGAGCACAGACCAAAACCACAGCCCTTCAGCCGGCGTATGCTGAAGACCTCTTCGGTCCACAAGAGCCGTTAGTCTCCTCTGCCCCAATGGGACAGCAACCTTTGCCCAATCGGGTGTCCAATGGCAAGCTAACCAGTAATGGACTAGCCGCTAGTAATGGGAAGAGCAATGGAGCATCGCCTAGCGTTGAAGTTGAGCCGATAGGTGAGACAGACCTGTCTACCGAACGGATAACCTCCCGGCTGCTGCATGAGCTCGGCTTCTATGTGACAGATGCCAGTCGTGACCCGAAGAAGGGGTTGATCTTTACGATAGATGGCAATGTGACGATTTGCTTTGGGAATGAACAAGACCTAGATAGCAAAATAGCCATTTTGGTTGCCTTGTCCCGCAGCGGCGAACGCTACCACTATGTAGACCTGCGCCGTCCAGCTTCGCCCCTCTACCGATAACGGCTAGGGGACTGACTACTCGCTCAAGCCTATACTCTTCGCCCACACCACCCAACGCACATAAGCTCCTTTCTCTCCCCCTGCCCCTGCTCCCATCCCAGGGCGAGGGGGAGCCGCCCCCTGCTCGGTTCCCCTTCTCCCGCGTAAAGGGGCAAAGCAACGAGCACCCGCTATCCTAGCGCATACGGACACGTTCCAACGCCTGCTGGATAGTCTCATCCGGTCCGTCAATTTCCAACGCCTGCTCATAGGCTGCTGCTGCGTCATCATCACGCCCTAGCCCCTCTAGCGCACTGCCTAGCCCAAAGTAGGCATTGCCATAGGATGGGTCTAGCTCTATCGCCTGCTGGAAATGGTTTTCTGCGGCAGTATAGGACTGCTCCGCATGCAGTATCCACCCCATCCCTACAAGGGCTTCAACCGATGAGCTATCTTTTGCCAGCACCGCTTGAAAAAGCTCTTTGGCTTCCGAGTATTGCCCTTGTTCAAAGGCAAGCCATGCCGAGTCGAGTTGCTGCTGCTGGCTATTCCCACCGGCAAACGTGGGTGGGGGCAGGGTTGGGGTAACACGAGTGATGGTCGGGGTTGGCGTGGGGGTAGGCGTAGGCGGATTGCTGGTCAGACGAAACCACCCGCCAATGAGCAAGAAGAGGATGAGCACCGCAGTGAGTAAGCCTATCGGGGTACGAAAGATGGCGAGAGAGGCAACAAACGATGGGTTCTTTGCTGCTGGTCCTTGCCCCGCTTTGCCACTGTGCCAATGCTTGGCTCCTGATGTAGCATGGGCTGGCAGAGCGTGAGGAACATCTGCCGTATCTAGCACCAGCGTGCGGAGAGCATCGCTACTCGCCGGGGCAGTGCTACCGATTGCCGTATCTAGGGCAATCAGCAGTTCATCAACTGTCTGGTAGCGTTCAATGGGATCGCGCACCAACGCCCGCATAATCACCTCTTCAACCAGCGGTGAGACATCGGGGCGGGTCTGGCGCAGTGAGCGGGGACTCTCAATGAGCCGTGCTGCCAGCATGCCCATTGGCGTATCTGCCTCAAAGGGTATCTCGCCAGTTAGCATCTCATACAGCACAACTCCAAGCGCATAGACATCGGCGGGTGTGCCAATGGTTGCTACTCCCTGGGCTTGCTCTGGTGCCATATATTCTGGCGTACCAATAACCGTACCGGCTTTGGTGAGGTCGGCAGTTGAGCGGATGTCTCGTGCTGTGCCAAAGTCGGTGAGGTAGACCCATCCGTCTGGGGTGAGCATGATGTTGGATGGTTTGATGTCGCGGTGTAGGATACCCTGGCGATGGGCATAGGCTAGGGCTGTCCCGACCTGTTGGATGATAGCACTACTCTGGTCAAGTTCGAGTTGCCCTGCTTGGTGCAAGATGTCTTTGAGCGTACTGCCAGCGATGTACTTCATAGCGATGTAGTGTAGGGTTGGGAGTGAGCTATCCTCGCCGCCAGCTTCGCCTACGTCATATACGGGGACGATGTGCGGGTGTTCTAGTCGGGCAGCGTTTTTTGCCTCCTGGCGAAAGCGGGCAATATAGCTGGTGTCATAGCTCATTTCAGGGGGCAGCACTTTGAGGGCAACAATGCGGTCTAGCTCGTGTTGCCGTGCTTGGTAGACGATGCCCATACCGCCACGGCCTATTTCTGCCAGTACTTCAAACCGTCCTAACTGTTTGCCGATGAGATTGAGCATATGTTACCTGATACTTTCATGTGATGCTTCAGAAATAGGAGCATTTTCCCACAAGAATCCCTGTAGGTCTTGGAGCTTTTGCTTAATCAACAACCCAGGTGATTTCACTATGGTGATATTGGGAAATACCGTTTCTATATCATTTGTGAACATATCAGTATGATCACGGGTTGCTACCACGAGCAATAATGCTGGTTGTTTCTCTTTGCTTGCTTTTTGCAAAAGTTGTGCAGATTCAAGGAGCGTTTCTGTCTCACGTTGTACCCGAACCAAAACCGGGTACCCATTTACCTGTTCTACCAAAATGGCATCTATCCCCTTGTTGCGTTGCACCGGTACAAAATCCACCCCATCGAGGAGCTCATCCAATCGTTCGTAGGCTTGACGGTAGCTCTCTCGTCCACGTTTGAGCAAAGGCGATTCAGTTTTTGTTGGCTCTTGCAAGCGTTTTTCTGTCAATGCAATAGCTTCCGAAGATACCTCTATCCCAACCGTATTCCGGTTAAGGAGCATTGAAGCAACAAGCGTTGTACCACTACCACAAAAAGGGTCTAACACCCAATCTCCTTCATCAGTGCATAGGGTAATAATACGTTCCAAGAGCAAGATGGGCTTTTGCGTAGGATACCCGGTACGTTCGGTAGCTTTTGGGTTTAGGTAGGGAATATCCCAAACATCCCCTAATGGAACGCCTTTTTTCTCCGATGAGCCGATGGTATTTCCCAGAGAGTCTCGCGCATAGACTACTTTTCCCAATGCATCACGCGCTCGCTTTTGCAAAATTTGGTCAATATTTGTTGAAGGTGAGTATGATTCATAGATGTGATAGAATTTGTAATCCTCGCTCTTTGTGTAATAGTAGATGGTTTGGTGAGTCGGGAGAAGACCCTTTTTGGTATTAGACCATCGTTTGTAATGCCAAATGATTTCTGATTGAAAATTATCCTCGCCAAACACCCTATCCAACAGCATACGTACTTTATGCGCGGCATGGCGATCACAGTGGAAAAAGAGCGCACCGCTTGGTTTCAAGACCCGCTTTATCTGCTCTAGCCGTGGGGAGAGAAAATCGGTATAGGCAGATGGTGATGACCAAACATCTTGGAATGCATAGGTTTTTTCCCTATCACGAGTGCGTAATGTTTGCACTTTTTGGGAAAAGAACGGTGGGTCAAGGTAGACCAAATCGAATTGTTCATCTTGTATATCTTGCAAAATGGGCAGACAATCTCCCTGGTGCAGTTGGTATTGTGTCATTGATTCACCCGTTCAACGGCGATGGTTTCAAGAAGAGCTTTTAAGTCCACTCCTGTTTGATCATACACATAACCCCAAGCATCTTCGCCATAATGATAGTACCCTTGCATACCAAGATACAGCGTTTCAAGCGTTTGTTGTATCTTTATTGCTTGCTTGCGATTAGGGTAATAAAACATTATTCGTACCGGGATATAACCGGCATCTCGTATGACTTGTATCCTGGTATGCTCCTTCGTGATATGATCACCATCTGTCGTTGCATCTCGCCACTTTATTTCAATAGCGTATTCTTCTACAAGACAATCAATCTCAAATGTCTTTGGTCTACTTCCTTTGGTGTTCGGTATGCGTAGGGAACCAGATTCAGAGTATCTGCTCTTGAAGCAGAGTTTTGCTGCCTCTTCCAAAAAAGACCCGGCGTATTTATACAAAAACCGTCCTTTATTCTGGTAAATATCAATCAGCCTTCCCTCTTTGAGGGTCACTCCCAGAACTTGATAGATCAAGAAATGCGTTTGATCATCTTGATCCATTTCGGCTACTCGTTTGTCTGTGGCTTTCTTGAGTTGATCGGCATATTTCTCTGCCAAATCCCAAATTTGTTTTTCAACGTTCATAATGGTATTTAGAGCAGTTCTTCAAACCGTCCTAACTGTTTGCCGAAGGTTGGTTTACTTCTGATTTAAGATTACTATAAAGTAGATCGTTTGGTGGGTTGGGATGAGACCGGTCTTTGCGTTAGATTATCGTTTGTAATGCCAAATGATTTCTAATTGAAAATTATCCACACCAATTTGTGGTAGGTCAAGGGGAGAACCATTGTATGCAACGTCTTGCCGGTAATGTCCCCCTTGCACCTATTCCCCAAGTGTTCAACAGGTTGACTATATTAAAGCCAATCGTTCAACACATGCCCCATTTCCATTGTACACGAAAGCACCAAAACTATCACGGGACAAATGCCCCAATATTCGGGTTGTATTACCACGCGAGGGGAGCGGGTGAGCAAAAATGGGCAATACTCTTGTGATTGTGCGTCTTTAACGTAGCCCTGGGGGCGAGGCAGCAAATACGGGTAAGGCAAACTGACTATGCTATAATACCCCCAACGAGACAAACTCCAGCCACCACCGGGACGAGAG
>CAZLKK010000128.1:3109-10403 GCA_964559995.1 uncultured Chloroflexaceae bacterium | reverse complement strand
CTGAGTTTGGATGCCATCCCCGCCCCCAGGCTTATGCCCATCAGGACGTAAAACCACCAGTTGCCCTTTTCGCTGGCACGCACCGCCCAATACATGGTCATGACGACAAAAAAGTTGGCGAAGGTATCTACCGCGTAGAAGTGGGATAGCTGGATAGGATGAACGGCTAGGGCATAGAGTCCTGCGCCGAGCAAGCCTACCTTGTCGTCATAGAGCCGTTGTCCTATCAGGAAGATGAAGAGGATACATCCCAGGTCAAGGATGCCAGATAACGCTCGCCCAACGAGGTACACCTTGTCGTACCCTTCCATCTCGACAACGGTAGATGCCCATTTGGTTATCATAATGGGCAATGTGCCATAGACATACCAGACTTCGGGGTCGTTTCTGTAGGGGCTAAGTTCTGATTGTAAGGGGTCAAAGTAGTTGTCAAAAGACTCGGGCCATTCCATAGCGGCAGTAACCATCGTGAGGAACCGCTCATCGGGGTGGAGGTGTTTTTCCTCGTCCCAATCTAGCCCGGTAAAGCGAAACCATCCTGCCATAATGAGTATGAGGATGAGCCAGAAGATGGGAGCAAAGCGGCTCTTGGCAACATTCGTTAAGCGGGTAACGAGTGTTGTCCCTGAATGGGAAGGGAAAGATGCTTCCTGTTGCATGCGTTAAAACCTTCAGAGAATATATCCTTAGTTGTAGATTACCATTGCTCATTGTACCATGTTCGGGGGTAGTTCTGGGGGGGATTTTTTTAACGAGCCGCGAGGAGCAACGAGCGGATGGGGCGGGGCATAAAGGGCGAGGGAGAGCCGACCCCTGCCGCGGTTCCCTTTCTCCCCCTGGGGGACGCGGGGCGAGGGGGATCGAGTGGGCAAGAAGGGCAACATTTCTTTGATTGTGCGACTTTTCCATCGCCCTGCTCCCCATCCCTTACCCTCTAGCATGTGGTACAATTCCTAATGAAAAGGAATATACCGAGTGGAGGATTTTTTCCTATGCAGCAAGACCCAACAAAAGTCGCCATGCCGTCTGATGATAAGCGGTGGCGAGTCGTGCGGGCTACTATTCGTCGTCATGGACACCAACCAGATGCCCTAATAGAAACCTTGCACACAGTACAAGAATCGTTTGGTTATCTGGATGAAGAAGCCCTGCGCTATGTAGCAGCAGCCTTGCGTGTGCCGCTTAGTCGTGTCTACGGGGTAGCAACGTTCTACCACTTTTTCACGCTCAAACCACAAGGCGAACATCACTGTGTCGTCTGTATGGGGACAGCATGCTACATCAAAGGGGGAGCTACTATCCTCTCTGCTATTGAGCAGCAATACCGCGTGAAAGAAGGCGAAACAACCGCAGATGGTGATCTCTCACTCTTGACAGCTCGCTGTCTTGGGGCATGCGGTCTGGCACCAGCTGTTGTGTTCGATGGACAGGTTGTTGGCAAATTGGATAGGAGCGAAGCACTAGATCATATTCGGAGGCTAACCCATCATGATGCCTGAAGAACTGGAAGAAATTGCGCTTATTGAGCAAGAAGCAGCAGACCAATACATGCACCATATTGATGTCTGTGTAGCTTCCGGCTGTGTATCATCCCAGAGCGACCAAATAAAAGAAGCTATTGAGAAAGAAGTCCATCGGCGCGGCGAAGAACGCTGGTGTCGAGTGCGTGGGGTAGGGTGCATGGGACTCTGCACCGCTGGCCCACTTGTCGCCACCTCTGAGCATATGTACCAAGAGGTCAAAATTGGCGATAGCATGGACATCATAGATAGCCTTGAGGGTGCCCCCTTAGAGCATCTGCTTTGTGATACATCCCAACCCTTTTTTGAGCAACAGGTCAAAGTCGTGTTGGAAAACTCTGGCAAGATAGACCCAGATCGCATAGAAGACTACATCGCAGCAAAGGGCTATACTGGCTTGCTCAAGGCATTAACCGAGATGACCCCCGCTGATGTTATTGAAGAGATTGTGCAGAGTGGGCTACGCGGACGTGGCGGCGGTGGCTACCCCACAGCGTTGAAGTGGTCTACCGTAGCAAAAGCCGTTGGGGCGCGTAAGTTTGTCATTTGCAATGCGGATGAGGGCGACCCCGGTGCATTTATGGATCGCAGTGTACTAGAGAGCGACCCCCACCGGGTGCTTGAGGGTATGGCAGTTGCTGCCTATGCTGTGGGTGCCAGTGAGGGCTATATCTACGTGCGAGCAGAATACCCACTGGCTATCAAGCGGCTGCGTAATGCCATACGCCAGGCAGAGCGACTTGGCTTGCTCGGCAACAGGATATTTGGTACCACATTTAGTTTGCATATTGAGGTGCGGCTTGGCGCAGGCGCGTTTGTCTGTGGTGAAGAAACCGCGCTCATTTCGTCTATTGAGGGCAAGCGTGGCACTCCCCGCCCCCGTCCCCCCTACCCCGCCGAGTATGGGCTATGGGGCGCACCCACGCTGATCAACAATGTGGAAACCTTCGCCAACGTGCCGACTATCATCCGCAATGGGGGGGATTGGTATGCCAGTATTGGCACAGAAAAGAGCAAGGGGACAAAGGTCTTTGCCCTAGCAGGACGGGTCAACAACACCGGCATTATTGAGGTGCCGATGGGAACCAAACTCCGCGATATTATTTACGAGATTGGCGGCGGTATCCCCGATGGACAACACTTCAAAGCAGTACAGACTGGCGGACCATCCGGGGGGTGCATCCCAGAACAATACCTCGATATGAGCGTAGATTACGAGTCGCTGGCGCAGGTCGGTTCTATTATGGGATCAGGGGGCATGATCGTCATGGACTCTACCTCCTCTATGGTAGATGTTGCCCGCTACTTCATGGAGTTTTGCATGTCAGAATCCTGCGGCAAGTGTGTACCTTGTCGGGTGGGGACGGCACAGATGTATGAACTGCTAACGAGAATATCCGAAGGTATGGCGCACCCTGAAGACCTGGAGATGCTACAAGAACTGTGTGATGTAGTACAAAGTACGAGTCTGTGTGGGTTAGGCAAATCCTCACCCAACCCGGTACTCAGTACGTTACACTACTTCCACGACGAGTATATGGCGCATATTCGCCAGTAACCAGTAAGGAGGGCTACTATGAGTCTCCCAACACGGATTAAGACTCTAACCATAGATGGGCGTGATGTGGGCGCACGAGCCGAGGAAACGATCCTTGAGGTCGCCCGCGAAAATGGCATAGACATCCCCACCCTCTGTAATCTGGAGGGGCTAACGTCTATTGGGGCATGCCGTCTGTGCCTCGTTGAAATCAAAGGCTCCAGGCAATTGCTGCCCGCTTGCGTGACCCGCGTAGAAGAGGGTATGGAAATCATCACCAACTCAGAACGGTTGGCAACATACCGTAGGACGATTCTTGAACTTATCTTCTCTGAACGTAACCACACCTGCTCCGTCTGTGTTTCCAATGGGCATTGTGAATTGCAAGCGATGGCGCAAAAGCTCGGTATGACCCATGTACGGGTACCCTACCGCTACCCCCGGTTGCCAGTAGACGCTTCCCACCACCGCTTCGTCATAGACCACAACCGTTGTATCCTGTGTACCCGTTGTGTGCGCGTGTGTGATGAAATAGAGGGCGCACATACGTGGGACGTGATGGGACGTGGCATCAAAGCGCAGGTCATCACCGACCTGGGCGAAGAGTGGCTCAATTCAGAAACATGCACCAGTTGCAGTAAATGTGTCCATGTCTGTCCTACTGGCGCACTGTTTGAGAAAGGGAAATCGGTAGCTGAGATGACCAAACGACAGCAATTTCTCCCCTACCTGCGATCAATGCGAGAGGTGAAACTATGAGCAAAGCACGACTAGCAACCATATGGCTTGACGGGTGTTCCGGCTGCCATATGTCCCTGCTTGATATAGATGAACGGTTGATAGCTCTAGCAGACCAGGTAGATATAGTCTACGGTCCGCTAGTAGACATCAAAACCTTTCCGTTAGACGTAGACATTACCTTGATAGAAGGGGCAGTCAGCAACCGTGATGACTGGGAACACGTCGTCAACATTCGCAAAAACACCAAGACACTGGTCTCGCTGGGGGACTGTGCCGTTACGGGCAATGTGCCAGCCATGCGGAATGCCTTTGGACTCGCTGATGTGATGCAGCGGGGGTATATGGAAAATGTATCCCACACTCCCCAAATCCCAGAGCATGAAGATTTACCTGCGCTTATTGGGCGGGTGCGTCCGGTGCATGAGGTAGTGCATGTGGATGTGTTTGTGCCGGGTTGTCCACCGCCGGCTGATGCCATCTTCTTTACGTTGACCGAGCTCTTAGCAGGCAATACCCCGGACATCAATGCATATACACGATTTGGCAAATAAGCAGAGGAGGATACCCGTTGTATGGCTGAAAAAATTGTCATAGCACCCGTGACCCGTATTGAGGGTCACGCCAAAATAACCATCTTTCGTGACGATAGCGGTAACATTAGCAATGCCCGCTTTCACGTCACACAGTACCGCGGCTTCGAGAAGTTTGCCGAAGGGAGACCCTTTCACGAGATGCCTGCGCTAACCGCCCGCACCTGCGGTATCTGTCCCGTGAGCCACCTGATGGCATCGTCTAAGACGTGTGATGCGCTGATGGCGGTGCGTATTCCCCCAACCGCCGTCAAGCTGCGCCGGTTGATGAACCTTGCTCAGTTTGTCCAATCGCATGCGTTGAGTTTCTTTCATCTCTCTTCGCCAGACTTCCTGCTCGGCATGGACTCGCCGCCAGAACAACGCAATGTCATAGGACTTTTGCGAGCAAACCCCCAGGTAGCCCGTGATGGGGTGCGGCTGCGCCAGTTTGGGCAGCAGGTGATTGAACTGTTGGGGGGCAAGCGCATCCACCCGGCATGGGTAGTGGCAGGCGGCGTAAATGAACCGCTTAGCACCGAGAGCCGCGATACCATCCTCAAGCAGATACCCGAAGCAATGGAGATCATAGACCGGGCGTTGACGCTGTTTAAGCAGATTATGGACAAGCACACGGCTGAAGTCCAGTCTTTTGCCAATTTCCCTAGCCTGTTTGTCGGCATCGTCAACGAGAAGGGCGAGCCAGATTTCTACGATGGGCTTATTCGCATTGTAGACGCTGAGGGCAAGATTGTTCAGGAAAACATAGATGCTGCCACCTATCAAGAGCACATTGGTGAGGCGGTGGAACCCTGGACCTACCTCAAGTTCCCCTACTACAAGCCAATGGGCTACCCTGATGGTATCTACCGTGTTGGTCCGCTGGCACGGTTGAACATTGCAGACCGCTGCGGCACTCCCCGCGCCGACCAGGAGTGGGCAGAGTTTGGTGGGCTACATCGTGGAGCGGTGTTGAGTTCCTTCTACTACCACTATGCCCGCTTGATAGAGATTCTCTATTCGCTTGAGATGATGGAGCGGTTGCTCAATGACCCGGAGATACTGAGTACGCATGTCCGCGCCTACGCGGGTCCAAACAGCATGGAAGCTATCGGGATGAGCGAGGCACCGCGGGGGATTCTGTTTCACCATTACAAGATCAACGAGCAGGGGTTGATTACCTGGGCAAATATGATTATCGCCACAGGACACAACAACCTTGCTATGAACCGTGGGGTATTGCAGGTTGCCAAGCACTTCATCACCGGCGATAGCATCCCCGAAGGCGCACTCAATCGGGTTGAGGCGGTTATCCGTGCCTATGACCCCTGTTTGAGTTGCTCTACCCACGCGCTTGGCGACATGCCATTGCACATCCAGATGGTAGACCCCGATGGCAGTGTGGTGGATGAGGTGAAGCGGTAGGTGAGATGAATGGGGGAGCAGGGTTGTGGCAAGGTCCGGTTTGCCCCCCTGCCCCCGCGTAGTAGGGGAAGGGGTTAGGTCAGGTAAGTGTCCCCCCCGCTACTCATACGCCAACACTTCACGGATCGTCAGCTTCGACGCGTTGCGCGCGGGCAGCAGACTCGCCGCCACCGACAGGAAGATGACCACCACCAGCCATATTCCCACTGCGTACCCGGCATATGAAAAGATCAGCGGTTCATTCAGCAGATTGTAGCCTATCTGTATGCTCATCATCTTACTCACTGGCACCGACACTAGCGTGCCAATAAACCATGCCATCAACCCGATAACCACCCCTTCAACCATCACCACCTGCCGCACTGCCCCATCTGACGCACCTATCGCCCGCATCACCCCTATCTCCTTGCGGCGTTCAATCACATTGATGCTCAGCGTTCCCATCAAGCCAATACTACCCACAATCGCAATGAGTAGAGCCATCATAGACAGCATCGAAGTTAGGATATTGAACCGTTCCCCAAGCATAACGCGACTTTCCGATGTGCTTTTGATTTGGCGTACCTGGATATGTGACCGATCCATATACTCATCCAATGCTCGTACTACCTGCTCTTGAAAATCTGCATCATGGTGTGCTGTCGCTACCATCAGGTTGTCAACCTGCCCCACATTGCCCACATCACGGGCAAACGTTTCATACACCACATACCCATTAGCTGGCTCCACCGGTGACATAAACTCCTGCGACACCCCCACAATGCGCCAGCGATATTCCTCGCCGTCTATCTGGAGCACAATAGTATCCCCCACCTGCGTTCCTGGCTCCTTCTTGCTCAAGTAGTTGGAGCTGACCACAATAGCCCGCTCATCCCCCGGTTGCAACCATTGCCCTTGCTCAATGTTCAATTTGAGGAGTGACGTATCGGGCGGTGGGGCATAGAGGCTCATTTCCTCCCCTTCGCTACCATCAGCACGTATTGGGTAGGCTCGCGCAAATCCCCAACTCTCTACCCCCACCACCCCCGGAATATCTAGCACCCCTTGCTCAACTTTGGCACTGCGGTAAGGACGGCTAAAACGCACTTCAATGTCATAGAGCTTGGTTTCTAATGTGGCATCTAAGGTACGAAAGAGCGATGCCCGCACGGTGAGCACACTGATGAAGACTGCTCCCCCTAGCGTGAGCACCAGCAGCGTTCGCACAAGCCGTCCCTTGCGGCGAAAGGTGTTTCGCAGCGAGAGCATCACCGGGCGCGGCAGCCCCCGTAATCGGGTGAGCAACCGCTCAATAATGCCTTCGGAGGAAACCTTTGTGGCAATAGAGTCTTGGATCGCCTCACGCACTGTCACTCGTGAGGCAGCATGAATAGCAGGCACCGCTACCAGTACCGGCAAGAGCAATGATGCGCCTATCTTGATCAGCACAATCGGCGGGGGAATATGAAAATGGGTGAGGTCAAAGTTCAGTTGATCTGCCATAAACAGCGTAAATGCCCAAG
>CAZLKK010000128.1:764-3099 GCA_964559995.1 uncultured Chloroflexaceae bacterium | reverse complement strand
AAGCCCCGGCTGCTCCTAGCGGCATAGCCAACAGCAGTGCCAGCAACCCAAACACCAATACCATACCAAAGTAGAGCCACATAATCTGACTGCTGCGTGCGCCTACGGCTTTCATCATGCCAATCTGTCGCACCTGCTGTGCTAAGATAGACTCTACCGTGTTGATAATGAGGAACATACCAAGTATCAGCGTGAGTACCCCCAATGCAGCTAGTATCAGCAGAATGGTTGGGATAATCACTTCGGCAGGGTGCTCTAGCGGCGTGGGTACGTCTATCACATCAACCTCACGCCCGCTCCGCTCGATCTTGTCGGCTACCTCTTCGGCTACCTGCCAGATATGCTGCTCATTGGTCCGTTCTTCGGCAACAACAATGAGCATCTGGTCATAGCCGCGTTGCATCCCAAACCATTCGAGGGTGTCAAAGGTGATATAGCCAGCCGCTCGCCCGGCAATAGGGGCTGGCGGCAAACTGAGGTCGTGGGCTAGTCCTGCTATGGGAATATCGCGCTCTTCCCCCTTCGCCACGGAGACGGTAATCCTCTCGCCTACCTTCGCTTTGGTCTTGACCAGTGAGCTTCGTTCTATCAGTAAGGTGTGCTTAGGGGCGGGAAATGGGCCTTGTTCTGAGCGCACAATGTTCATGTCCATTACGCCATCGTCAGGGATAACGTATAAGTCTAGGTCATACCAGGTATTGGGTCCCGTCAACACCCGTGCAGGCACCATACGTTGCCCCTGGGCTTGCGCGACCCCTGGCATCCCCGCTACTACGTCTACCAAGTCGTCATGGAATAGCTCTGTTTTAATACTGGCACTGGCAGGGTTGATGGACAGGAAGGAATTGCGTAGCCCCTCTAGGATATTGACACGGGCTGAGGCTATGGTGCCAAAGGCAAAGACTCCTACCGTAATAGAGAGTACGACCAACAAGGTGCGCGTTTTGTTGAACCACAAATCACGGATAACTTTTTTCCATCGTGGTCTAACCATGTTCATCCTCGGTTTCCCCTTCCCTATACGCGGTTGCCATGCCATGTAAAAAGAGATCAACTAGCGACTCCGCCATCCGTTCGGTGCTCAAGGTAGCACTGTCTGGTTGAGGAAAGACCTCGCGGGTAATGATGTATGCCAAGAGGGGACCAATAAAACAGCGCACGGCAATACTGGTATCAACTTGTCGCAAGTAGCCGGCTTGCATGTGTCGCTCAAGGTAGGCTGCAAGCACCGGGAAAACGCGCCCTGGGCCAATGCGGTTTATCATCGTTGCTACATCAGGATGATGGGCTACTTCCCCAACCATGAGCTTGATAACCGCTAGGGCTTTTGGGTCATCAACAATTTTGAGGAAGGTGTGGGCAATAGTCAGCAACCCTTCGCGTGGGGGCAGTTCCATAACGTGTTCTGGGTGGGCAACAAGCTGCAAGGCAGGTGCTCGCTGCTCGATGACTTGACGGAAGAGGTCTGCTTTGTCCTCAAAGTAGTGATAGATGAGACCAGCAGAGCCGATACCGGCAGCATGGGCTATGTCTTTGTTGGTCGCCTTCTCAAAGCCTTTGCTGGCGAAGACTTCAAGGGCTCCATCTATGATTTGCTGTCGGCGTTGTTCATAGGGTTCTTCTTTTCGCAATCGCATAGGGTATCCGTTTTGTTTTGGGTATCTTGGTTATGCTTGTATGGTCTTGTATGGTCTTGTATGATTATTGATTGACCAATCAATTAAAGTATACCACTGCTGTCAAGCGGGGGCATATGGTATAATAGCCCTAACGTTTTGCTCATCCGTTGCGTTTTTCACTACCAGAGTACCAGAGAAAGATAAGCTAGGATATATGGCTCATTCAACAAAACACCCCAAACCAGATCATCTGCCTGTTAATCAGATCATCCAGGGCGATTGTATCCAGGTCTTGAGCAGTTTCCCACCAAAGTCAGTGGACCTTATTTTTGCCGATCCCCCCTACCATCTCCAACTACGCAATGAACTGCTGCGACCAAACCAAACTCGTGTAGACGGGGTAGATGATGCATGGGATCAATTCGGCAGCTTTGCTGACTATGACAACTTTACCTACCACTGGCTGCGTGAGTGTCGTAGAGTGCTCAAAGATACTGGTACAATATGGGTGATTGGTTCATATCACAATATCTTTCGGGTGGGAAAGATTATGCTGGACTTGGGATATTGGACACTGAATGATATTATCTGGCACAAGACCAACCCGATGCCCAACTTTCGTGGTACTCGTTTTCAGAATGCGACAGAAACGCTTATCTGGGCGAAAAAATCCGCAGAGCAAAAACGCTATACCTTCAACTACCACGCGATGAAGC
>CAZLKK010000128.1:0-754 GCA_964559995.1 uncultured Chloroflexaceae bacterium | reverse complement strand
TCACAATGAAGACAAGCAAATGCAAAATGTCTGGCACATCCCCCTATGTACCGGCACAGAACGTATCAAAGTCAATGGCAAAAAAGCCCATTCAACCCAAAAACCTGAAGCGTTGCTCTATCGGGTTATGCTGGCATCAAGCAATCCCCATGATATTGTGCTCGATCCCTTCTTTGGCTCTGGTACAACTGGTGCTGTGGCAAAGCAGTTACATCGCCAGTTTATTGGCATTGAACTAGAATCAGCGTATATTGAGATAGCTACAACCCGTATTGCTGCTGTATCCCAACCTGTCATTGATGAAACGCTCTTCTCTACCCCATCAAAACGCCATGCCCCGCGGGTTAGCTTTGGTCAACTGATAGAATCGGGGTATATTCAAGTGGGGCAACAAGTGTATTCTAAGAATCGGCGGGTTGTTGCGACAGTCAAGGCTGATTCGCTGCTCCATTGGCAAGACCAAACGGGGTCTATCCACAAGTTAGCCGCGTTGGTACAAGGCAAAACAGCATCTAATGGGTGGGAATACTGGTACATTGAAGATCAAGCGGGTAATCTGGTAAGTATAGATACCCTGCGCGAGCAATATCGCACTGAAAAGATGGGAAAACCACATGAGGATGAGGGGCAAGTATTGGAGTCTCCGTCTTTTTGATGCATGCTTTGCAACAACGGTTATCTGCATGGCGTGATACCCTAGCCCTCGCCGCCCTTGCCTTTGCCCTACGCCTCGCTAACCTGGGCAAATTTGCCA
>CAZLKK010000127.1:9745-10414 GCA_964559995.1 uncultured Chloroflexaceae bacterium | reverse complement strand
GCATCTTGCCCGGAAATCCTGTCCGGTATCTGTGTGCATCTGTGTGCATCTATGGGTTATTCCTGCCCGGAATTGGCATGACCTACCCTTGTAATGGCAGGGGGAGCGGGGGCAGGGGGAGCGGGTTGTCGCCCTCTGGGAGCGGGGGAAGGGGAAGGGGGCTGCCCGGCGAAACATTGCTTGCAACGGCTCTACAAACAAAACCTCACCGCTGTTTTCCCCTATTGGGCGCACCGCCGTGTGCTCTACAAACCCGCCCTGCTGCCCCGTGTACCACATAGAGCAATCATGAGGTATCATGGGGGTATGATACAATCAACCAGACAACTTGGAATCATCTTAACCAACACCATCAGTATGCTATTGTTACATGGGCATACGGCTAAAACCTATGATCTGGACAATCTCTGACCTACATCTTTCCTCGGTTCAGCCTAAGCCAATGGACATATTCGGCACCCACTGGAAAGACCATGCCCATAATATCGCATCAATATGGCACAAGCGTGTTGCTGCAGATGATTGGGTGCTGCTTGCTGGTGATATTTCCTGGGCAATGAAGCTCGATGAAGCCATCCCTGATCTCCAATGGATTGACTCCCTACCGGGGCGCAAGGTGATGATCAAAGGCAACCATGACTATTGGTGGCATCGGGTTGGTCCTATCCG
>CAZLKK010000127.1:0-9594 GCA_964559995.1 uncultured Chloroflexaceae bacterium | reverse complement strand
CCATTTATCAATGGGCAACCGACAGCATTTGCTGAGCGCATAGCCGCAGCGGGGGCATCCGCCTGCATCTACGGTCACTTGCACCGCGCCGAGGATTGGGCAGGAGCCGTGCAGGGGACTGTAGAGGGGGTCTTCTATCAGCTAAGTGCCTGTGACTATCTCAGCTTTGGTCCGGTAGCCGTGCGTGGGCTAGGCAGGTGAGAGAGTCCCCCCGCTATCCTGTCGCCGTTGAGCATTACGGAACCGTTTGGCTTATGCTCGTTGTGGTTGACAGCGTGGGGGTATTGCGGCTTGGTGTGGGCAGGAGCGATGGGATAATCAGGGCTTGTCCCGCTTGCAGCGCATTGGGGTCTGTCAGTCCATTAGCTGCCATAATCTCTTCAACCGTGGTAGCAAACTGTTCTGCTAGACTGCTCATATTGTCGCCGTCCTGCACAATGTACAACCCGGCGGGGGTCGGGGTAGGGCGAAGTTGATTTGCCAACACCGTCGCCGTTGCGTCTATGTCTAGCGTGGGGGCAGGCGTGATGTGCAGCACGGCAGGAGACGTGGGCAGCGAGTGTGGCGTGGGTGAAGGGATGGTACACCCTACAAAAAGCAGACTAATACACCATAGGATGAGCCAATTGATGATAGGTTTCTTCATAGGTTTCTCTACTTGTCTAAAACACCAGGGACAGCAGAGACGTTGCCTATAACGTCTCGCCGGTCTGCCCCCACCCTGCCCCCGTATGGGGTATGCGGGGGTAGGAACGCACGGACGTGCGTTCCTACCCTATGCGCCCCCATCCCCCTTTTCTGGGAGCGGGGAGAACCAGGGGGCAAACGCTTAATCCTGAGCATCGGCAGAGCTTTGTCCTTCGATGCCCTCAAGCAACTGTGGGGTGTACCATATTTGCTCCTCGGTAGCCTCTTCGCCATCTTCCAGATAGACGCTGCCATCTTGGAAGTTGAGAGGACCAGCAAAGAGGGTAATATCCTCACTTGCCAACCCATCAATGAAGGTGTCGAGCTTGGCTTTGTTTTCGTCACTGAGGGCATTCCCCTTCATAAAGCCTATAGCCGAAGAGTCGAGATCGTTCAAATCGTCCCAGTTTGGATTGAGCCAATCCCAAGTGGGATTCCATTCGCCTTCTTCTCGCGTGATAGCATCCGTGACTGCATCCACATAGGCAGGTCCCCAATTGAAGTAGGGCACACCCAAGCAGACATCCTCGGCTTGCTCGCATGCTCCGATGAAGTCATAGGGGATGGCATAGATCGTCTTGCCGGCTTCGGTAGCTTTGTGCGCTTCTACGAGGGCTTCAGTCGTATCAATGCCAGAGATGATGACATCACTGCCCCCGTTGATGAAGTTGTTGGCAACCTGCGTTGGGTCAAGCGTGACCCCTGGGATATTGAACCAAAAGCCAATCCAGACAACTTCAAAGGAGAGGTCTGCAAATGGCTCATCTCGCAGGTTCTCATTACAATAGACTGCGCCAAGATAGGCAGCATTGACGAGCCTTCGGGTCTCATCGTTGATCAGCGGGCCCAGGTAGGAGATGCTGCCCGTTTCCGATTGGAGCGCGGCAGCACACCCGGCGATCATTTTGCCATAGGTCATTTTGCCCATAAGATTGGAGACATTTTCGGAGGCATCACCCGTCAACGCCCCATCACCAGAAATGTGTATGAAGGGAATATCGGGGTGCAATTTTGCTGCAGCATGCGTCCCATCCTTAAAGTCATCTGAGTTGGTGATGATCAGCTTGGCATTTTGCGAAACGAGATCATCCACAATCTGCTCCACCGTCACATTTGGGCGATCAGCCGCATTTACCTTGTCTACATAAATAAACTTGGTATTGTCTATCTTCTCTTCAGCATACTTTGCCCCCTCATAGTGGGCTTGGCTCCAGCCAGCATCATTGTAGGGACCAACAAGAATCATCCCAAAGACAAACTCTTCCCCATCAGCTACAGCATTTGCGGCAGCATCAGTATCGTCAGTGTCGCCAGCGGATTCCTCGTCAGTGTCGCCAGCGTTTTGGGCTTCTGTATTTTCGTTACCGGCTGGTTCTGCCTGTTGCTGTGGGGTGCTACAGCCAGCTAAAACCAGCATCAAAACCAAGATAAGGGCAAATGCCCCACGAAATCGTGCCTGGTTCATAGTTACTCCTTCTGTTACGTAGCTCACCCTAACTCTGCGTATGGGAAATGAGGATAGCTAGGGCGAAAGCGAATGGTTATACAACCGTTAATAGTAGCAGAGAAATCTTGTAGTGACAAGTGGTATAATGCTGACAGCGGGGGCTAAAAATCCCTGAATATGGGCAAGCAACAGCACACGTTGGGAGCATATGAGTAGTTCTTACGAGGTATTGTGTCCTTTTTGTCGGCAAACAAACCGTTCCACCGCGAAATTTTGTCAGGCGTGTGGAAAGGATATTGTGCTCAATAATGACCAACCGGGCAATGATGATCGCCGCTACCATATCATACGGGTGATCAAGACCGGGGGGCAGGGGTCAGTCTATGAAGGGGTAGATCAGGATGGCAAGACGTATGCTATCAAAGAGATGCTCGATAGCTTTGCGTCCCCTGAAGAACGAGATGATTCGGTTTACCGGTTTAATACCGAGGCAACCTTGCTCCAGCAACTTTCTCACCCATGCATACCGGGTATTTATAGCCATTTTACTGACGAAGGTCGCCACTACCTCACGATGGATTTGGTCCAGGGGGAGGACTTAGAGCAAATAATCGAGCGGGAAGGGCTATTGCCCGAACATGTCTTGCTCAAGTGGGCAGACCAAGTGTGTGATGTGCTGGCGTATTTGCATAGCCAGGGGCTTATTTACCGCGACATCAAGCCGTCTAACATTATGATAGACCAAGATGGCAATGTGAAGTTGGTAGACTTTGGCATTGCAAAAGTATTTGTCCCCCACAAGAAAGGGACGCTGATAGGCACGCCCGGCTATTCTCCCCCTGAGCAGTATCAGGGGTTGGCAACAACGTTGTCTGACATCTATGCGCTTGGGGCTACGCTCCATCACCTGCTGACAGGACGTGACCCAACACAACATCCGCCATTTACCTTTGAGCCGCCTAATACGATCAATGCTGCCATTTCTGCTCGCACCAGCAATGCCATTATGCAAGCCCTGAGCTTCAAGCCAGAAGATCGCTTTGAGACGGTGATAGAGTTTCGTTCTATGCTGCGTCCGTTGGTGGGGATGGGGAAATCAGAAACGCTCCCCCCATCGCCGCATAGCACGGTGGTGTTGCCGCGTGGGAAGGGACAACAACCGTCTGTCCAGTCGCACCCCACTGTACCAGCAACATCTATCCCAACCCAACCAACGCCCAAAAACCCTACGACAGACCCAAACCTAACTCCGCCCCCATCCCAACCGGCAAAATCGTCAACCCAACCGGCAAAGCGCAAGTCGGGGAAGTCGGGGAAACCATTCCGCTCGTGTGTGACGTGGGTTGTTGCGCTGCTGTTGATTCTTGCAGGTGTGGGGGCGATGGTATTTCTGCTATTTGAGGATCAGATACAGCAGTACATCCCGCTTCCTGATGCTCCCATAGCCACCGAGGTTGTTCCCCAACCTGTCCCCACACCGGCTACCCCCACGCAGCCCGTACCATCGGGTCCTGTGACGTTGGATGTTGAGGTGGAAGTGGCGGCAGGGACGGGGGATGATGCCATCCGTGAAGCGTTCTTTGTGGCGTGCGAGCAAGAGGTACAGCGACAGTATGGGCAAGATGTACGTATCAATCGCAATTTTACCTCTTTTATTTCCGGTGATACACCGGGCAGTGGGCTATGGGAACAGGTTGCCACACAGGGGGATATGGTTGTCTATCAGGCGAAGATGCAAACGATGGTTTATCGTGAGTGAGGGGATGGGGGCTGCCCGAAAAGGCAGGAGCAGGGCAAGGGGGGAGCGGGTGATCTAGTAAAGAACCTTCTTGTAAAGAACCTTCTTGCACGTTCACGTTTCCCCCAACCTGAAAAATAGCTTATATCTCCTGGAAAACCCCCTCCCCCTAACAACTCCTATGGGAGCCTATGCTATAATAAGGCTTACGTGAAAGAGACGTATTACGTTAATTGACAGTCTTACTACCTAATACCAAAGAGGGAATTATGCGCGTTTTTCGGTTTTTTGCTCTATTTTTTCTAGCGACATGCTTGTTTCAGCCAGCCTTGCCAGCCGGAGCACAAGACATCACCCAACTAGACCCGGCAACAGGCATGGCTACCTACTACCCCGAAACGGGACACAACGTGAGTTACGAAATCAAACAGTACTTTGACACCAACGGCGGTGTTGCCCGCTTTGGGCTGCCGCTAACCGAAGTCATTAGCGAGACTATCGTGTTGGAGCAGGTTATTGACCTCCCCATTACCAACCTCCTCCCTACACCAGACAACCCGACAGGAGCAATCACTGGTACGGCTATTTCAGCAGTAACGAACCACCAGCAACGGATGCTTGCGACAACAACAGCTGATACCCAAGTCCAGTACTTTGAGCGGGCGCGTATAGAGTATCACCCAGAACTCCCGCCTGAACAACGTATCTCCCTATCCCGTATTGGTGCTCAGTTGACCAAAGGGAATACCCATCCGGCGTTCTCTTGGCTGAGTGGTTCAGCAGACCCTCAACGGGATTTTTACCCGCAATCGGGGCATACCCTTGGGGGTTCATTTCGCTACTACTGGGAAAACAACGGTGGAATTGAAGTGTTTGGCTACCCCATCTCAGAGGAGTTTCACGAAGTTAGCTCGATAGATGGACAGACCTACCTCGTGCAGTATTTTGAGCGGGCGCGGTTGGAGTATCACCCCGAACATCAAGGCACCCCCTACGAAGTGCAACAGGGACTTGTCGGCAAACAGCTCTTGGAACGCCACCCCTGGGCGGCTGAACTGAAGCAATCTGCCCTGCCTATCCGTATGCTTGGCACGGCTACAACGGCTTATGTTGCTTCTATCAGTGAACGCAAGCACAATATAGCTCGTGCTACCGAAATGTTCAACGGGATACAGGTGCCACCAGAAACAGAATTTTCGTTTATTGGTATAGGCGACTTTACCGAAGAAAATGGCTTTGTGGATGGGCATGCAATTATTGGCGGACGGCTGGAAGAGGTCGTAGCGGGAGGGCTATGTCAGGTCTCCACAACGATGTTTCGTGCCGTCTCCAATGCCGGCTTGAAAATAACCAACCGGGTGGCACATACCTACATTGTCAACTTCTACGAGAATATCTTAGGCTTTGATGCTACCGTCTACGATCCGGGGGTAGACTTCCGTTGGTATAACGATACGTCAGGAACTGTGCGACTCTATGGACAGGCAAACTCTGCCGATGCTACCGTGACCTTTTGGGTATGGGGCTATGATGATGGACGCACGATTGAGTATGAGGGACCCTATACTGGCGAATGGATCGAGCCAGGACCGGCGGAGTGGGAGTATGACCCAACACTGCCCAATGGGTATGTAGAGCAGGTGGTTCATGGGAGTTCTGGCGTAGAAGTTACCTACATACGCACCGTCACAATGCCAGATGGGTCCATTCTGCATGAAGACACGTACTATACCTACTATCAACCGTGGGCGGATTTTTACATCTACGGTCCGGGGGTCTTTGAAGATTCTGCTAGTGACGACAACGGCGATAGCGATAAAGACGATAAGGACGACAAAGATGACAAAGATGACAAAGACGATAAGGACGATAAGGACGATAAGGACGATAAGGACGACAAAGACGACAAAGACGATAAAGATACCTAGAGTAACGCTAGGCTAAAGAGTACGCACTGTGAAACTTCCGGCACATGCTGAAGGGACGATAGCGAAACTCATAACCGGGAGTGTGGGGGGCATACTCCTCATCCTCGGCTATGCGGCACTGAGCAACGGGTGGCTCCACCACCTGTTGCTCGGTCAGATCGGCATAGACCCCGCTGCTCCCCCCACTCCCGACTGGCGCGATAATCTCCAGCTATTTGGGCGAGACCTGTTGTTTCGTGGCATGCTGCTGGTTGGGGCTACCCTCTGGATGGTGTCCCCCAAACCACCGACCATCTTTGCCACTCTGGAACGGCGGCGGTTGCTCTTGCCTTTGGTTAGCATTGTGCTGGTTGTCTGCTGGCTCCCTGTCGTTGTCGTGGGGTATAGTGCGGTTATCGGGGGGGGGCGCTATTGGTGGCTCTTTGATGACGCGATGATCTCCATGCGCTATGCGGCGAATTTCGCGCATGGGCATGGGTTGGTATGGAACCCTGGCGGCGAGCGAATTGAGGGCTATACCAATTTTCTTTGGGTCATCTATATGGCTATTGTCCATCTGCTGCCGCTGCCCTTGCCCACATTAGCCCTTGTTGTTACCCTCACCAACATAGTACTGGCGGTGGCTACCCTGCCCCTTTTGGCGTATGTCGTGCGAATGCTCGGCGGGCAGCGAGAAGCTGTTGTGGCAACGTTGGTAGCATATGGGCTAAGTTTGCACAGCATGGGATGGGCAACCGCCGGTGCAGAAACGGTATTGCTCTCCTTTTTGCTTATCCTGTCCCTATCCCTGCTTTTGCGAGATAGTGAACGCCAACAATGGACTCCCTATCCCTTCCTCGTGGCGGGGGTGATGGCGTTGGTACGTTCTGATGCGCTGATACTAGCGGTATTGCTGTATGGGGTGGCATTTGTCCTGAGCAACGACAAAAAGCGCGTCATTGGTTATAGTGCTGGTTCATTCCTGTTGCCTGTGGCACACATTGGCTTTCGTCTGCTCTACTATGGTGATATTATCCCCAACACTGCCCACCTGAAAGTGACCAATTGGGACAACAAAATCCCCCACGGTATCGCGTATGTGGCAGACTTTGCGGGGGAATATACCTTGTTGCTGCTGCTTGTGCTGGTGGGGGTCGTGCTTCATCGTTCAAGACAGCGGGTGTTGTTGACCGGGGTCGTGCTGGTTTACGGAGTCTATGTGGCGTATGCGGGCGGCGATGGGTTTCCCCAATTTCGTTTCTTTGTGCCTATCCTACCGGTAATCTTTCTCCTAGCCTTTACCGCAATAGAGCGGCTTATTCGCTGGCAGTCGTCACGGCTTATGGTAACGATAGTGTGTCTCATCACCATGCCGCTGATGACACCGGGACACACACGTCCACTCTATCCCCACGAGGTAGCCGTAGGCAATATTGAGATTGGGCTAGTGCTAAAAGCCAATGTCCCCCCGACAACGCAGGTGGCAGACTTCTGGGCAGGACTCGTCTTTTACTATTCTGATGTGCAAGGGATAGACTTACTGGGAAAGAATGATGCCTACATTGCCAAATTGCCTGCGCTGTATGGGGATGTTCCGGGGCATAATAAGTTTGACTTTGGCTACTCGCTAGGGACACTCAAGCCAGATGTGGTCAATGCGAGTTTTGCCTTACCGGTGGATGAGGCAGAGTTAGCGGAGTGGCGCGAGAGCGAAGCTCCCTGGCGCAGCGAACTCTACTACGATGCTACGTTTCGTGAGCATTGTTTGCCCTACCCGGTGCAGGTAGAGACGTGGCGAACGGTGTTTGTCTGCGATTGGTCAGACCTGCATGACCAGCGGGATGGGTGGGTGGTGCCATTTTGACCCTAAAGTTGAGTCCCCCCCGGAGAGAGGATTCTCTACCTACCATAATAGGGTAGCAGAGAGCAGAGATCACATTATTGGAGTAACAGTTCAAAAGAGGGGTGGTCTGCTTCGCCGGTAATGCGCCGTATGACCCGATGCAATGCCCGCAAAGTTCCATCGCCAAGCCAGAATGTCAGTAATGAACCCACAATTAAGCCAAGCGCACTGCCAAGTGCAGCGCCAATGGCAAAAAGCACATAGTCTGTATGTGATGATGCATTCTTCATAGATGGACCCCCATATTCTCTAGGGCGGGATTCTCAGGATCGTTTCTCGTTGCGTTCGCCTAGCTCAAAACTAACTGGTGCGGTCATTGCACAACAAGAACAGGGGATGCATTACTCCAGAGTTTCTCTAGTCGGTAATACTCGCGTTGGTCTGCACGCATAACGTGAACTACAACGTCGTGGTAATCAAGAACGACCCAGCCGGTATCGGGTGTACCTTCAATGCGTGGGTCGAGATTGAACTCGTCATGCACTTTCTCGTCTATATGTTCAAAGATAGCTCGTAACTGCCGATCATTTTCTGCTGAGCAGATGACAAAATAATCGGCAATCGTGCTGATTTCGCGTATATCTAGGAGGATAATTTCCTGTCCTTGCTTATCCTCAGCCATTTCTACAATTTGCCGTGCAAGAGCTACAATCTCTATAGCCCAACCTGCTACTTTCTAGGTGTTCACATGTACCCGAAGGTACGCCTTGTCCAAAGTTGAAATTCTTGCTTCTGCCCTGCGCTCTCATGGGAGAACGTCTGACCCGTAACCCACAGGCTTGGTTTATGTCCCAACATAGCCTCTACCTGGGACGACCAGTACATGACTGGTAGCTTGCATTTTGGTTGCTCTCGCCAGGTTCCGACACTATCAAAGGAGCCAACTTGTGTCCCCTTGCCACTGGGGACCTTTTTACCTTATATGTACGCGCAACCGGGTTGCTCGCCTAGCCCATCATCGGCACTCCAATTCTCATAAACCTATAGTGCAGTATACCATAAGGCACCTGTTTGTCAATCAAGGTTACAGGCGTGGGGGGGACATTTTTCCCATCCTTTGCCCCCTTCGGGCAGCCCCCATCTCCTGCCCCCACCGCGGGGATGGGAGAAGGGAGACTGGACGGCTCCCCCTCGCCCTCTGGGATCGGGGGCAGGGGGGAGCGGGTTGTCCCCTCGCCCTGGAATGGGAGAGAGGACATGACCTCATGAGCTTTTGGACGGGCTGCTCTTGGAACTACTACTACTGCCTTTGCTGGTACGACGACGGCTGCGTGTGCTACTGCTGCGTGTCGTGCGCTTTGGCTTGGGCTTATCTTCACCAGTTTCTTCTTCGTTTTGGTCTTTTTCGTCCGTTGTCGTATCCTGAGTAGAATCTTCGGACTCTGACGATTCTTCATCTGAACTGGTATCACCGGCGGTATCGTCGGTGGGTTTTTCGCTGCTCGTGTGCGGTTCGCTGCTTGCGCTTTCTGCTTCCTCGCTGAATGCTGCTTGAGCAACAGGCTCAGGCTCAGGAGCGGGGGGAGCAATAGGCTCAGGGGCAGGTTCGGGTGTTGGTTCGGGTGTTAAAAGTGTTTCTGGAGCATCAATCGTTTTGGTAACAGATTGTTTACCCAACGTCGTAACGACTTTCGCTTCACCAAAGTGTGGCTCTGAAGATATAGCGACCTTTGGTGGTTCGCCCTTGTGAACCGTGGTATTGATAACCCGCCGTTTTTTGGGGGGACTATCTGCGTTTTGCGATAGGCTAGAGGGTGCGGTTGGAGCAGGGCTCATCCGCATTGCTGGCGCACTATGACCACTTCCATCGGGCGATACTGTGCTTCTGTTGAAAGAGGCTTCATGTAAGAGATTTTGATTTAGCTCATTGAGACGCTGTTTTTGCCAACGCCACACAACATAAGCAGCGGTA
>CAZLKK010000126.1:9986-10444 GCA_964559995.1 uncultured Chloroflexaceae bacterium | reverse complement strand
AGCATGCTACGGCTCTCTTCCCTCTCCCCCCAACCCACGTCCCACTAAGCGGGAGAAGGGAGACCGTACGGCTCACTTTACCATGACCCAGGGGCGTATGTGCAGAATATCACCGAGCATGCTATAATACCCTTAGAGATAGCACACCTGTACCGTTGGCAAACACCTATGGCAAATGAAGAACGCATCGTGACCCCCCGCCCAAGAGAAGATGAACAGCAGGTAGAAAAAAGCCTGCGCCCAACGAGCCTAGAAGAGTTTATTGGACAGGAAAAGGTCGTTGAGCACCTGCACATTGCCGTGGTTGCCGCCCAACGCCGCGGCGAGCCGCTTGACCATACTCTTTTCTACGGTCCGCCTGGTCTTGGCAAAACCTCCCTAGCAGGCGTGATAGCCAACGAGATGGGGGTCAATATGAAAGTCACCAGCGGACCTGCCATTGAGCGAGCGGGTGATCT
>CAZLKK010000126.1:5370-9959 GCA_964559995.1 uncultured Chloroflexaceae bacterium | reverse complement strand
AGTACACCGCCTCAACCGGGCGGTAGAAGAGGTGCTTTACCCCGGTATGGAAGACTTCGCGCTTGACCTGATTGTCGGCAAGGGTCCAAGTGCTCGCAACCTACGCCTCAAGCTGCCCCGCTTTACCGTTGTGGGGGCAACCACCCGCCTCGCCCTGCTGACCTCACCGCTCCGTGACCGCTTTGGCTCCATCCATCGGCTAGAGTTCTACTCCGATGATGCTATGCGCGAGATTGTGCTGCGTTCGGCACGTATCCTCGATGTCCCCATCACGCTAGACGGGTCGTATGAAATCGGGCGGCGAGCCCGTGGCACCCCCCGCATTGCCAACCGGCTGCTGCGCCGGGTGCGCGACTATGCCCAGGTAATCGCGGACGGCACCATCACCATAGAGGTAGCCCAGGCAGCGTTGCTCTCCCTAGAGGTAGACGAGTTAGGTTTGGATGAAAACGACAGGCGGCTGCTCCGCACTATCATTGAGCTATTCCAGGGGGGACCCGTGGGGTTATCTACGCTGTCAGCAGCATTAGCCGAGGAGGTGGACGCTATCGAGGATGTATATGAACCGTTCTTGATACAGCTAGGCTTTCTCCAGCGCACCCCCCGCGGACGTATGGCAACCCGCCGTGCCTATGAGCACCTCAACATTGCCCCCCCGGAATTGCCAGAGGGTCAAGCCCGGCTGTGGTAACAGTATCGTGGGCAAAGACGTTGTATACAACGTCTCTCCGGTCCCCCTTTCCCCCGCGAGAGAAGGAAGACTGGACAGAATGGAACCATAGATACCCATAGATACCCATAGATACCCATAGATACCCATAGATGCCGGGCAAGAGATTCCCGACAGAGATGCAGAGACGCAGAGACGCAGAGATTCGGACAACAAAGGGCTATGCGGTAGCATCTTGCCCGGAAATCATGTCCGGTATCTGTGTTTATCTGTGTTCATCTATGGTTAAAACTTGCCCGGAATTGGCATGACCTACCCTTGTAAGCAACCCTTCCCCCCACAGTGGGACATCGCTATCTCATGGTAATCATGTTCATATGCAATGCTCCTCTTCTTACCCGTTTATTCGTCATCCTTACCACTAGCTTTCTTGTAATGAGGTCTTTCATGCTATACTGTACTAACAGATGGGATTTTTGTACAGTGCTAAGGGGAATTATCCTGTGCTATGACTATTGAACCTTCTACCCTTTCAGACAGTGCTCAGACGATGGTCAAGGAGATGCTCGAACGGCTCCGAGCACTCATTGCTTCATCGCAAGAACGCAGCGGTCAACTCACCGGAGAACAACGCCAAGTTGAGCGTTCGCTGGACGAGGTGATGATGCAACGGCAGTTTGCCGCCGAGCGCAATCTCCCCACGCTGCAAACGCTTACCGAAAAAGAGCAGAATCTCCGGGCAACGCACAAGAAGCTGACCCAAGAAGCCCAAGCTCTCACCCGAACGCAAAAGCAACTCGACCAGCTTGTGCGACAGATAGAGATGAGTAGTGCTACGCTAGACGGCAACACGGAAGGGGACCGAGCAGACCCCTGGATGCAAGCTCTTCGGGCGCAGGTTATTCTGGGACGAGAAGAGGAGCGAGTGCGGCTTGCGCGTGAGGTGCATGACAACCCTGCCCAAGTGTTGGCAAACACGCTCATTGGGCTAGAGAAATCGCGCACTTTGCTCCAGGAGCAGCGCACGGAGCTTTTGCAACAACTGCTCAATCGTCTGTGTGGAGCAACCCGTGAAGGGTTGACGGAAGTACGCAACTTCATTGCAGACTTGCGCCCCGGTGCATTGGAGGAGAAAGGCATCGTTGGGGCTTTGCAAGACTACATCCAACGGTATCGTGATGCCTATAGTGCCAATGTAACTTTTGAAGCAGATACCCTGCCCCGTCTCTCTAGGGAAACGGAAATCGTCCTTTATCGGGTGGTTCAGGAATCGCTCCAAAATGCCCACAAGCATGCCCGTGGTGCGCCAGTAACTGTCACATTGACTCTCCAACAAGACAAGCTATTGCTCACGATACGAGACGAGGGCCCTGGGTTTGATGCGCGTGAGGTAGCACGACGGGCAGGGCGCAAGAATTGGGGATTGACCAGTATGCGGGAACGGGCAGAATTGATTGGCGCAAGCTACAAAGTGACTTCGCGTGCTGGTCAGGGAACTGAAGTGTTCGTGAGCTTATCACTTACGACATAACGGGGGTACCCCCAAAAAGCCTCCTCAGTGCCGTTTGTTGAAGCAAGGAAGGAATGTCCCTTCGTAGGGGATAAGCATTGGGAAGGATGCTAAAAGCTATGACAAAGAAAAAAATCCGCATACTTATTGTGGATGATCACCCGCTGTTTCGCCAGGGTATACGCTGGAGTTTGGAGACAGAGGAGGATATGGAAGTAGTCGGGGAGGCGGCAAATGGTCAGGAGGCTATTAAAAACACCGACAAACTGTTACCTGATGTGGTACTAGTTGATGTCAATTTGCCGGGGCTGAATGGGCTAGAGGTGGCGCGGGTCATCAAACGCCACAACCCCCAGGTCAACGTGATCATTGTGAGCGTGTATGACGAAGACGAACACCTCTACCAGGCAACCAAAGTGGGGGCTTCTGCCTATTCATCCAAAGATGTCAACCCATCGGAACTCATTACCATCATTCGGCAGGTTGCCAATGGTGCCTATCTTATCAATGAGCAGGTGGTTGTGCGTCCGCAGGTGGCTCGGCGGGTATTGCACCAGTTTCGGGAGTTGGCAGCCTCTGAGGATGACCAATCCGGCATCTTGTTTGCCCCGCTGACTAGCCGGGAAATAGAGATTCTCGACTGTATAGCGCGGGGGTTGTCCAACAAAGAAATAGCTACCGAATTGAGCATCAGCAGCCAGACGGTCAAAAACCATATCACCTCAATACTTAGGAAACTGCAGGTTAATGACCGTACTATGGCGGTGATGTATGCCATCAGCCGAGGCTGGATCAAGATGGGCTATGAGCATGACGAAGAGCCACAGGAATCAGGAGGAGCTCTGGTCAGTGCTTCGGGACGACTTTCGCGTGGTGTTTGACGTTGCAGCTGGCTTTTTCTTACTCGTGGTTTTGGTTGTCTTGGTTTTGGTTGCCTTCGCTTTGGTTGTCTTGGCTTTGGTTGCCTTCGCTTTGGTTGCCTTCGCTTTGGTTGCCTTCGCTGGTTCTTCCTGTGCCGTCTCGCTCTTTTGCCCCTCGGCTTCCTGCTCTGGGGTATATTCGCTAACCAATGCAAGATCGTTGGTTGTATAGTCGCAGTTGGGATAGCGACTACAACCGTAGAAGGGACGACCAAACCGTCCTCGCCGCTTCATCATCTCACCCTCATGACACTTGGGACACGCGACCCCTGTCGGTTCTGGCAAGGGTACCGGGTTGCCCTGTTTGTCTAGCCGCCGAATGTTCGTACATTCGGGGTAGCCAGAACAGCCAAGAAACTCACCAAACCGCCCTTTTTTCTTCACCATTGGACGACCACAGATGTTGCACATCACATCGGTATAGGCGGGACCCTCTGGTTCGTCTACCACAATGTTGCTCGCCTCATCATAGTGGAAATTGCTCGTGAAATCGCAGGAGTCTTCGTTTTTCTGCTTGCTATAGCGACTACACGCCAAAAACTCTCCATTGCGCCCAAAGCGGACAATCAACTCTCCCGCTTGACATCGGGGGCAGGTGAGACCGGTGGGTATTTCCTGCCGCTTCACATTACGCATGCTGTGTTGGGCTTGGTCTAGCGTCTGTTGGAATGGCTCGTAGAACTCCCGGACCATCGGGACCCAGTGTTTTTCGCCAGTGGCGACATCATCAAGCTGCTGCTCCAGCGATGAGGTGAAGTCGTAGTCTACAATGCCGCCAAAGTGTTCCACAAGCAAGTCTGTAACAATGCGTCCTAGCGCAGTTGGCATGAGTTTTTTCTCGCGTAGGGTAATATAGCCGCGATCTTGGATGGTGGAGATGATGGGGGCATAGGTGGAAGGGCGACCAATGCCAAGCCGTTCGAGATCTTTGACCAAACTTGCCTCGGTGTAGCGAGGGGGTGGTTCGGTGAAGTGTTGCACCGGTAGGAGTTGGAGCAGGTTTAGCTGTTCTTGCTCGCTCAACTTTGGCAATCGCTTTTCCTTGTCCTCATCCTCTTCACCCTCATCCTGCCCCTCATGGTAGATTGCTAGGAAGCCGGGGAACTTGAGGACACTCCCGGTTGAACGGAACACATAGGCAGGGTTGCTTGTGTCGCCTGAAGACGATGCGGCTATGTCTACCGTTGTGCTGTCAAAGATAGCCGGGGTCATCTGGCTTGCCAAAAACCGCTTCCAGATAAGGTCATACAGGCGCAGCATATCATACTCAAGGATAGATTCGAGCATGTCTGGCGCACGCCTACTGCTGGTCGGGCGGATGGCTTCGTGGGCTTCTTGTGCGCCCTTTGCGCGGGTCTTATAGGTGGGAGGTTGTTCCGGTACGTAATCATTACCATACCGCTGCTGGATAACCTCACGGGGCGGGATGCCGCTGCGTAAAGCCATGGAGATGAGTCGGCCGATGGCTTCGGCATCGGCCATGGTGGAG
>CAZLKK010000126.1:0-5360 GCA_964559995.1 uncultured Chloroflexaceae bacterium | reverse complement strand
TCTTTGGACACGTTCACGCTGTCAGTACGCATATAGGTAATCAACCCAATAGAGCCATCCTCACCGCCAATGTCTATCCCTTCATAGAGCCGTTGCGCCAGCGTCATCGTTTTCTTGGCACTGAAGCCAAGTTTTCGCCCGGCTTCCTGCTGCAAGGTGCTAGTCGTAAACGGGGGAGCAGGGTTGCGCCGCTTGTCCCTGCGCGTGACCTTGCGAACGGTATACAAGGCGGATTCCAGGTCATCTACGATAGTCTGGGCTTGCTCAGCATTGCCTATGGCAAACTTGTCGAGCTTCTTGCCCGCTTGCTCTATGAGCACCGCACGAAACTTGTTATTGGCTTTTTTGGATGAGGGTTGATCTGGTTGCTGTTTTTGCAGGTCTGCCTCAATAGTCCAGTATTCAACCGAGGTGAAGGCTTCTATCTCGCGCTCGCGCTCCACAATGACTCGCACTGCGACAGACTGCACCCGACCAGCCGATAGTCCCCGGCGCACCTTGTCCCACAACAAGGGGCTGAGTTTGTAGCCAACTAGACGGTCTAGGATGCGGCGGGCTTGTTGGGCATCCACGAGGTTGTCATTAATCGTGCGTGGGTGCTGAATAGCTGATTGTACGGCGTTGCGGGTGATCTCTTGGAAGACGACCCTTCGGATGCGGGGGTCTTTGGCGACCCCGGCGGCGTGGGTGATATGCCATGCGATAGCTTCCCCCTCACGGTCAGGGTCTGTTGCCAGATAGATAGCATCAGCTTGCCTGATAGCTTGGCGGAGCTCATTGACAACTTTTTGCCGGGTGATTTCATACTCTGGGGCAAAGTTGTCTTCAACGTCTATGGCAAGACCAGTTTTGGGGAGGTCACGGACATGCCCCATACTGGCAATGACGCGGTAGTTCTTACCGAGATATTTTTGTATGGTCTTGGCTTTTGCCGGAGACTCAACGATGATTAAATTCACACTCATACTGCTTTATCATACGAATTGCTAAAACTTCTCCACGCGAACATTTGCACAATTTCTAGCTCTCTGTTTGTACGGATTGGCGTAAAGTACCTAAGCACTATACGCAGGTATGCGAGTGTTGTCAAGGGGAGAAGGAGCAATTGGGGGGGATTTGTGGGGAAAAAGGGGGGCAATTATCGGGTGAGGGAAGCCAATATGAGCATGGGAAGACGAAAAAAGCTAGGGGTATTTTTTCCAAAACTATCCCCGCAAATACCGCATCGCAGGGGGGAAAATCGCTCTATCTTACCTCACAGCAACGCTACCTCTCGTGCCACTTCTCCCTCACGTACCATCATTTCAATGAGCATTTGCCCATGTAATACGAGATCATCTAGGGGAATATGCTCATTTGCCCCATACTCGGTGCTGTCGTGACGAGCGACAGCCAACACGGCTACGGGGATTTGCAGGTGGTGGGCAAAGGCATGCAGGGGGTGGGTAAACAGTCCAAAGGGCAAAATTGTTGGAGAAGCATGGTAGACGCTCGCTGCAGAATCGAGGATGGTATGGTAGAACGGTTGGTTGGATGAGCAGTGTACGGGCGAGTATCCTCCTGGGAGTTTTTCTACCACGATGTCTTTGAGTCCCCGTTCAATGAGGTGTTTTCGCAACAGTCCCAAGATGGCATCTGGGTGCTGGTCGGGGACGAGGTGAAAGTCTAGGTGGGCAGATGCAGCAGTTGGGATGCTTGACACTCCGTTGGGGGAATCTACGGTAAAGGAGGAGAGGTTGCATGTGGGCAGGGTAACTTCTGTGCGGACGAGCGTAGAGCCGCTCATACCAAAGAGAAACTCGGAAATATGCCATGCTGCCTGTCGCCCGTTCTCATCAAGCTGAATATGGCGCAGGGCAGACCGCTCATCGCGCCCCGGTCCCTCCACATTGTCGTAGAATCCATTGATGCGGATGTCTTCGTCTCCCCCCTTGATGGAAGATAATGCCCAGACGATTCGCCAGGCGGGGTTGTTGACGCTGGCGGCGAGGGCAGGGGGGAGGGGGATGTCGGCTCCTTTTGCGCTCAACCGTACACGCAATAGCCCCTTGCTGCCACTATAGCAGAAAGGATAGCCATGCACATCACGCTCACCGCCGGTACTGAGGCAGGTATGGACGTGTAACTGTTCCGTGTAGTGCTTGATCACCTGCCCCAAATGGGGGCTACCTGTGAGGTTTTCGCCTTCAACGACAAAGACGATTCCGTGGGGGAGTTCATCTTCAATGGAGAGCAACGATTGAATAGCCATGAGGTGAGAAACTAAGGGGCCTTTGCCATAGGCAACCCCCCGTCCATAGACGTAGTTGTCCCGTTCTGCAACTTGGAATGGCTCATGCTGCCATGCTCGCCACGGTCCTGGTGCGACCACATCGTAGTGGTGGTAGAGCAACAGGGTATGGGGACGGCGACCATGCCGCCAACCAATGATAATCGGTGCGCCACCGGCACGGACTATCTTGGCATCCAGACCGACATGGTGCATCATATCTTTTACCAAACGTGCGGTTAGCTCAAGTTCGGGCAAATCGCCACTGGTGGAAGGTTGAGCACAGAGTTCACGCAGGTTGTGGATGAGGTCATCGGGTATAATCAATGTTGGAGCAGACACACGCAATGCCCCTTGCTACACCGAAGTGTTGGTCCAAATGTACAGCGACGATAGAAATTTTGTTTGCTCTGTTGGTTCGGATGATTCATGCATTTGTGGGTATTATAACATCTTTCCTTACTTTCTCCACAACAGATTGTACCGGTAAGCCCCCCCTATCCTATGGGAGCGGGGGCAGAGGGAGAAAGGGAACCTAGCAGGGGGGATTCCCCTGCTAGGGGGAGCGGGGGCAGGGGGGAGTGTGGGGCAGGGAGAGCAAAACCAGCAGTAATCCTGTTGATCGTGCGACTTTGCCAGAACCCTATATTGCCATAAGCACAAGGTTTTTTCGCAAGCCCCGTTTCTATGCTAGAATACCAAGAAGAGAAAAGCAGATAGGTCTCATTAGCATATCCTGGAGGATACAGTAAATTTGGATGCTATTCTTGTACTTGAAGATGGGCGAAGTTTTCGCGGACGCTCATTTGGCGCACCCGGTGAACGGGTAGGCGAGGTGGTCTTTAACACTGGTATGACTGGCTACCAAGAAATTCTCTCTGACCCGTCCTACTGTGGGCAGCTTGTGGTGATGACCGCACCGCACATTGGCAACACCGGTATCAACAGCTTTGACTTTGAGTCTATCCAGCCACAGGTATCTGGATTTATCGTGCGGGCGCATAGCAACGAGTGTTATAGTTCCTACCGTTCGCGGGGCAGCCTGAGCCAACTCTTGCGGGAATATCACATTGTGGCTATCACAGAAATAGATACCCGCGCCCTCACCCGCCACATACGCTCTGCTGGCGCAATGCGGGGCATCATCTCTACCGAGAGCGATTCCGTTGGGGGGCTGCGGGATAAAGCCTGCGCCTCACCGCATATGGAAGGGCAAGACTTGACGCTGGCTGTCACCTGCAAACAACCCTACACTTGGGATGAACCAAGCAGCGAGTGGCGGGTACGCAGTGGCGAATGGGGCGCACGTAAGGGGCATAACCAGATCATCCCCGCCAACCCCGCTCTTGACTACCATGTGGTTGCCTATGACTTTGGGCTAAAACGCACCATCCTGCGACGGTTGGTAGACCACGGCTGCCGCGTGACAGTTGTCCCGGCGACTACCACCGCTGCAGATGCGCTGGCACTTAACCCGGACGGCATCTTCTACTCCAATGGTCCCGGCGACCCTGCTGCGGTTGCCTATGCGGTAGAAACGCTCAAGCACTTGGTACAACATGTCCCGGTGTTTGGCATTTGCTTGGGCCACCAACTGATGGGATTGGCTCTGGGTGGCAAGACGTATAAGCTCCCCTTTGGACACCACGGCATTAACCATCCTGTACGTTATATCCCAACAGGAGAGGTAGAAGTCACCTCACAAAATCATGGTTTTGCAGTAGATGCCAAGAGTTTGCCGGCTGATGTAGAAGTCACCCATATCAACCTGAATGACCAGACCGTAGAGGGGTTGCGACACAAAACCCTCCCCGCCTTTAGTGTGCAGTATCACCCTGAAGCAGGGCCAGGACCCCATGATGCAACCTATCTTTTTCATGAGTTCGTCACTATGATGAAGCATTGGAAGGGGCAATGAAGATTTACACCAAAACCGGCGATCAAGGGACAACAATGCTCTTTGGAGGACAGCGGGTAAGCAAAGATACCTTGCGTATTGAAGCCTACGGTACCGTAGATGAACTAAACGCCCTGCTTGGTATAGCCCGTACAACGAGCAGCGACCAACAAGACCAACACATTGATACCCTGCTACACCGTATCCAGCAGGAGTTGTTTGTCCTAGGTGGCGATATGGCGAGTCCACAAGATACCCCCAAGATTGAACGTATCCATATGGACTATGTAGAACGGTTAGAGCAGGAAATAGATAGCTTTGAAACAGAACTCCTCCCATTACGCCAATTTATTTTGCCTGGGGGGTCGGCTATGGCAGCACAATTGCATTTAGCCCGTACTGTCTGCCGCCGTGCAGAACGGCATACCGTGCGTTTGGCAGCAGATGACCCAGTAAACCCGGTTGTGCTCTCCTATCTCAATCGGTTGTCAGACTGGCTCTTTGATTTGGCACGGGTTGCCAATGCTCGCGCTGGTGTACCAGATACACCCTGGCGCAGCACAACACCGGAATCATAACGAACGATTGCGAGAAACACTTATGTCTCCATTGCTTGTATATCTCTTGTTGGCTCTTGCCTTACTCGTCCCTGTTGTGGCAGCAATTGGCACACGGCTATTTGCCCAAAAACTCTCGGAAAAACAGGTGACAGCGGGGTTTGCTGTGGTGTTTGTCCTAGCAATTGCTAGTGCGCTAGTGCTGGCACGTAGTGACGTGTCGAGCCTGAGTGTGGGCAATTTGACGCTAGTGTTGCCCCTGACTGGCTCATCCAACATCGCAGAAGAACGCCCCCTACCAGATATGCCCCCTAGTCCCCAATCATCGTTTGCAGATACCATGCCAATAACTCGCTCTCTGCCCCTTACGAACACTATATCGCCGGTGTTGGGGGATTCTGAATCCATGACGGTAACGACACCGCTAACCCAACCAGGGAATGTTGAGGTGGTTCCTACGATAGCAATAACGGCTACAATCCCAACCCCCGTAGAAGAGCCTACAGCCCCCGTAGAAGAAGAGCCTACAACACCCGTAGAAGAAGAGCCTACAACACCCGTAGAAGAAGAGCCAGCTCCCGTAGAAGAAGAGCCTACAACACCCGTAGAAGAAGAGCCTGCCTCCGTAGAAGAAGAG
>CAZLKK010000125.1:0-10509 GCA_964559995.1 uncultured Chloroflexaceae bacterium | reverse complement strand
CTAGGTCTATCTATGGGCATCTATGGTTCCATTCTGCCCGGAATCCCTGTGACCTACCCCTGTAGGGGGGGGAGAGGGGGATACCCCTGGGAATGAACCGAAGCAGTACTCTACCCTTGCATAAGCGGCAATACAAGGAGATTTTTGTATGAATGCATGGTTATTACCGGTCCTGTTACTGATTATTGTCGTAGGCGTTGTTGCGCTTCTTATCTATAAGAGGAGGCTTGATCTCTTGACAACAGACCCGCCCGATGATCAGCGTATTGAGGCACGGACACATCAAGTAGGCAATGCCGTTGTTGCAGAGCCGGTTGTTCCGCTGTTCCAAAAGATGCTCGCCAAGACCGGCGCATCATCCCGTAGCACCGTTGCCCATGCTGCCAAGCAAAAGCAGCAAACTGCCCCCAACCGCCTGCTCTTTTTTGGAGCACTATGGGTACTGCTGTCCGCTGTGATTATTGGCATATTGCTGTTCTCGCGCCCACTGATAGACATTATCCAAACCTACCAGCGCACAGACCAGTTTGTCGTGGTTATCACCCCCTTTGCCGATGGCACAAATGGCCAGACGGGACATGTCGTTGCCCAAGATTTGGCGCAGTTGCTCAAACAGCAAGCCGGCGATGATATGCTCATTGTCACCCACAACACGCGCCCATCCAACGAACAGCATGCCCAAGCTATTGCAGCCGACACCACCGCCGACGTGGTGGTGTGGGGGAGTGTGCGCCCCGGCGAGATGCTCGACAGCGAATCGCTTGAACCCCGTATCACCTACACCCCCCGCGGTTCCTACGGTCCCAATGTGTGGTCTGGCTATGCGGGGCGGTTTATGCTGCCGGAGCAGTTTGTGCTGTCCAACGCGCCCATCAATGGCAAGGCAGTTATGCCCCGGTTCATCCTAGCCCTAGCCCACTACCACAATGGCATACCAGATACTGCCTATGTTGAAATGGACTCGCTCCTTACCGACCATCAAGCCCTCAATGTCCCGTTGCTCTGGGTGTTGCGCGGCAATATTGAATGGGCACGCGGCACCTACCAACAGGCGATTACCTCCTACCAGTATGCGAAAGAACTCTCACCCAACGAGTACAACACATGGCTCTATGCCAACAACCTGAGTGCTATCCTCTTTGACGCTGGCAATACCGCCGCCAATGCCGAGCTACTCCTGGCAATTGAGTCCTTTCAGAACACCAAGCCTGCTGCCCTTGCCTACAATCAAGGGATGCTGAGTCTCCAACGGCATGCCTATGCCGAAGGGTTGAACCATTTTCAACAGGCAAGACGATCCCAAGATACCCTAACGACTATCCAAGCCCCGCTCTTGTTGAACATAGCAGCGTGTCAGCGACAGCTTGGACAACTTGAAGCCGCCGAGCGCACCATTGAACAGGTGGCAGTCGTTGACGCTGACGACAGAAACCTCATCCCCCCACAACTACGTCCGCTCTATCAAGGAAACATTCACGCTGCCACCCTTGAGCAACAGGGGCTACTCGCGTTGGCGCAGGCGGTCAATGCTCGCGGTCCGCTGGCATGGGAGCTAGAAGTAGCCTCCATTGGCAACAAAGAGCAGGGCGACCAAGCCCTAGCCTTGCTCAACAAAGCGGTGGAAACCCAAGAACAGGTCTTTCACGAGTGGAATACCCACACGACAGCCGAGGAGGTCGAGCGGCATTTCACCAAAGATTCCACGGGCAACCCGGCGGTGCTGGTAGCAGATGGACAGATAGCCCGTTCTACTGCTGCCCTTGAACGCCAACGCTATGGATTAGCGTTAGCCTTTATGCAGCAGGGGTACACCAGTGCAGAAAAGACGGGTGTATTCCAAGAGATTAGCAAACTGATAGGTTCACAAACGCCGTTTGACAAGGCAGAAGCTCTGCTCGCTGGCATTATTGCCGCCCCGGAGGTGACGGTTTCAAGCCAAACCTACCCTGCCCTCATTGCCCACGGGCATATCTTGCAGCTGCGGCGCGACTACGAGCAGGCAAATGAACGCTACAATATTGCCCAAGCCCTCGCCCCGCAACAACCAGAAGGCTACTTTGGGCATGGTATGGTTCAGCTGGCTGAAGGGAATCGAGCGGCGGCGCGTGAGTGGTTTGTCCAGTCGCTTATGAAGCATGATGCATTTTTCCCTGCACGTATCAAACTAGCAGAGATGGCAGTACAAGAGGGCAATTGGGAAGCGGCTATCCAACAACTCCGCACGGTTGCCACCCACTATCCCCACCAGTCTACCCTGCTCAACCTCGCCTCGGTGCTGCGGCAAAGTGGACCTAGCGGCTATGCAGAGGCAGAGCAGGTATTACAGCCGCTTATCAAGCAAAACAACCCGGAAGCCTTGATGGAGCGGGGGCGTATCCGCCGCGATGCGGGACAGATGGCAGCAGCAGTCAGCGATTTTCGGCAGGCATACGAGCAGCATACCTCGCCTTCCTCATCTGGGGCAGCCTTCGAATGGGGACAAACGCTGCTGATGAACCAAGACTACCGCGGGGCTGAAGCGCAATTTCAAGCGGCAATCAAAGAAGATACGAGCAATATGTTGGCACGGTTGGCGTTGGTAGACCTCTACCTCGGTCCGCTCAATGACCCGCGTGCTGCGGATCAGCACTACTCTACCGTGTTGGATGCTGGTATCCATGATGCTGATGTGCTGGTACGGCTTGGCGAAGCTCTCCTGGAGCATGACCAAGCGAATCGGGCTACGGTAGCGTTTCAGCAAGCCCTGCGGCAGCGTCCCGATGATGCCATGATCCATCACCTCTTGGCACAGTCCCATCTCCAACTCGACAAACCCTCAGCAGCCCTCAAGGAGGAAGAACACGTCCTAGAGTTGACGAGCAATATGGCAGCAGATACGCTTATGCTGCGATCTGATGCACTCGTTGGTATGGGGGAAGCAGAACTGCAACGGGGCAATAGTGATCAGGCAGAAACCCACTTTAATGAGGCTTTGATGCTCAATGGCAACAACTTGGGGGCATTGATTGGCTTGGGGCGGGTGGCGACAGGACGCGGCAACTGGGCGGTGGCACAGGGATACTTTGAGACAGCCGTCAACCGTGGCGGACAGACAGACCCGATGGTGTTGTTTTGGCTTGCCGAGGCGCAGCTTCGTCAGCCTGACCCCCGCGGGGCAATGGCGACCTACCAACAAACCCTTGAGCTTAAACCCCACTTCCCTGCGGCGTTGCTAGGGCTTGCCCAGGCGCAGTATGCCCTAGACAGCACCAACCCTGCCCCGGCTTTGGATACCATCCAGCAAGCCCTGGATCAAAATGGTCGGTATGGGGAAGCCTTGTTATTCAAATGTAAGCTATTGCGTGAGCAAGGGCAGGTGGACGCAGCTTGGCAAGCCTGCGATGAGGCAATAGCCGCCAATAGTCGGCTTGGGGAAGCCTACTACCATCGTGGCACAATAGCGATGCAGCGGGAAAACTACCAGCAAGCGGTGGATGATCTGCGCCGTGCTGCCATTCTGTACCCTACCGCAGATACCTTCTACTGGCTAGGGCGAGCCTACTTTACCGACAACACCATGGTGCGAGCGGCGACAGCTTTTGCCAAAGCTGAAGCCATGCAAGATGGCGGCTACCCAGAAGCCCAGTTTTATCGGGCGTTGGCAGAGCAGCGGTTGGGGCAGTATGATATTGCCATAGCATCATTGGAGGACTTAGTACGTTCTGCACGCAATACGGAATGGGTAGGTCGCGCTCAAGAGGAGCTGCAGCGGCTCCGCGATCTCCAGTCGCCAGTGCAATTTGATGTGCAGATAAGCGGCAATCCATAGGATGGTTCTCCATTGTGGAACTGCTCTGCCGGGATACGTCAGCAGAAACTGGGACGATTTCTTACAACCCAAGCACCGTAGCCAACCGACGAAATAGCCCAAAGAAATTACCGAGGGCATCGCCGATGGTGTAGTTGTCTGCTGTGCTTGGGGGGGAGGTTGTTGTTATCGCGGTGATAGGTTGCATGCTGTTGTGCGTGGAAAGTACCCGTTCAAACGCATCAATATGGATCATCTTTGCCCACCCCAGGATTTGCTGTAATCCTGCTTCATCCTTCGTTGCTCGTTTACGATGAAGATAATTTTTGCCGGTAAACCCTTCGATCTTTTCCTCTAAACAAACGATCACACAAACGCGCTCTAATCGTCGTAGTTGACGAAAAAAGAGTAATGACTGCATGTCACTTTGGTTTTTTGCAAAAACCACGACATGGGGAAACATCAACGCCAGATATTTGTATACATCCGATGCTTGCTCGAAAATATGGACATGGTAGGATTCTTCCAGATAATTCAGCAGCTTACCTTCATCTTCACCTGGAACACCGATGAAAAAAGCAGTACCAGAAACCATTATACATACTCCTATGGCTTGTGGATTGATTGATAAGTTAAAGAACCTTTACAAAAGACAAGTACAGGAGGTTCAAACAATGTATAGTACTATTCAACCGTGCGTGATATACAACAACCTAGCCCATATAAACGCAAAACAACGCAATATTTGAGGTTGTTTTGGTTAGCAAAGGAGGTATACTTGGTAGACGCTAGGGTATAGTATTTGGTTGTGTCGTACTACGCTCAATAATTTTAATGGATTTTATCGCAAAAGTAAAGGGGTAAATCGGGGTAATTTACAAAATTTACCGGTATTTAACACTATCTTATTACGTACTACAGTATATCGTAGATATTTTTGACCATATCTTGAGAAAGTTGTTGTAAAATCGTAGCGGTACGAGGAATTTGTACGGTATGTAGTATGATTTATGCTAGTACTATGAAGTGTCGTAATACCCCTCGCCCTCGCGGCTCGTTTGGTAGGCGAGGGGGCTTGCCCAGACATCCGCTCGTTGACCCTCGCGGGTCGTTTGGTAGGAGGCGAGACAAGGGGCAAAGAAAGGAAGGGAAAAACGTCTGCCACCCCCTCCCCACCCCCCACAAGTGTACAACCACCCAATCTCATGGTAAAATACGTTGCAGTGGCGTGAGTGCAAAGTAAGCACGCCACTGTTTTAGTGTTGCTTACGCAGGCGAAACACAACAAGGAAGCGCGGGTATCCAAGACGGCACCCGTGTTCGTCTTAACCTGGTGTCCGCGCTGACTGTTTTTTCATATACGACCTGTCATCCTATCCCTTGCACCCCACAAAGTAAGGCTGGTGGGCAAGAGCAAACCTATTTGGAGGTAGCATCAGTTGTGCCTGAGCTTACCGAACGTCGCCAATTACTATTGAAACTGGTGATCCAGGAATTTATAGACAGAGCATCCCCGGTAGCCTCGGAGTTGCTGGTACGAAAATATGAACTGCCCATGTCTTCGGCTACTGTGCGCCATGAATTTGCAGCACTCGAAGAACTCGGCTATCTTGCTCAGTTACACACATCAGCCGGGCGCATCCCTACCGATGCAGGCTACCGCTGCTTTGTTGAACACCTGATGGACGATAAGCCCATCTCAATTGAAGAACAGGCTACCATCCGCGAGCAGTTTTACAATGTCCACGGCGATTTGCAGCAGTGGATACAGCTTGCTGCGTCATTACTTGCCCACAAAGCCAAAGCCGCATCTGTTGTAACCCCCCCCCGTGCCTACCAAGTTCAGATCAAACACCTAGAACTCATCTCTATCAGCGACATGGTTATTCTGATGGTGTTAGTCTTGCATGGGGGGACAGTCAAGCAACAGGTCATCACGCTGGATACTCCCTACACACAACAAGAGCTACGCAGTATCTCAACCCACATCAATGAGCACAGCGCAGACAAGCCTATTGAACAGTTGGAAAAGCTCATCCAGCGAGACCCTACGCTCTACCAGAGCGAGTTTAGCCCCTTTGAACAACATATCTTGCATCTGGTTATTCGTTCTATGCGGCAGTTTGAAGAGGAAATTAATCAGCAAATTTACAGCGATGGGTTGCTCGAAATTCTTAGCCAACCAGAGTTTTTGCCCACGCTTATGAAGCAAGAAGACAGCAATCGCGCTATTGAGCGCATGCGCCAAATGCTCGAAGTCTTGCGGAGCAGTAAGACGCTCGGTACGCTCCTGCTCCAAACGCTTACCCAAGACGATGTACAGGTGATTATTGGGGAAGAGCACCCCGACAAGGAGTTGCACCAATATAGTGTCATCCTTTCCCGCTATGGGGTGGATGGCGAGGTGGCAGGGGTATTGGGGGTTATTGGTCCAACCCGTATGTCTTACCCCCAATCTATTGCAGCAGTACGCTACCTTTCGCTGGTCATGAGCGATCTGCTGAATGAACTGTATGGAAATGAACCCCATTTGAGCTAAGACCAAAACGCTGGAGCATACGGCAAGCAACTACATCCAAGAGGAGAAGCGATCTATGATACACCAGGAAAAACCAGGAGAAACGATGAATCAATCCCAAGAGTCCTATGGTGGGGATAAGACAAACCAAGCCCCAACTACAGACCAGAGCCATACCCACCAAGAACAACCCCCGATTGAGGGTGAAGTGGTACAGGGGGATGATCCTCCATCGACTACGACGACTACCGTTGACGATGCACCAAAGAGTGCCACAGAGCTTGAACAGCGGCTTATGCAAGCTGAAGCGCAAGCCACCGAGTACAAAGATCAATGGCTACGGGCTATTGCCGACCACAAGAACTACAAGCGTCGTACAGACGCTGAACGGGAAGAAATCAAAAAGAATGCCAACGCCGGCTTGCTCTTAAAAATGTTGCAAATTCTCGATGATTTTGAACGTGCTATCGAGAGCGTCCCATCAGATATAGCCGAATCCCCCTGGGTCTCTGGCATTGGCATGATCCGCCAGAAGTTCACGACCCTGATGGAAAGCGAAAACGTTACCCCTATTGAGGCAGTGGGGCAAGACTTCGACCCCAACCTTCACCACGCCGTTGCCTATGAAGAGGTAGAGGGGCAGAATGAGAAGGTTGTCGAGGAATTACAAAAGGGATATAAGCTGCATGACCGCATCATCCGCCCGGCAATGGTCAAGGTCGGCAAAAGTGGGTAAAAGTGGGTAAAAGTGGATGAATGAACGAACACGCACACAACCAAAGGGGAAAATATCCGAGGGGGATACACGTTAGGGATGTCCCCCCCTACTTCCCAACGAGCACTAGTATCAAACAAATGCACATGACCAACAGACAATACCTCAAGCACACCAGCAAAGGAGCAGCAAAGACATGGCAAAAGTTATCGGCATAGACCTCGGCACAACCAACTCGGTTATGGCAGTGATCGAGGGGGGAGACCCCGTAGTCATCCCCAACGCCGAAGGGTCACGCCTGACTCCCTCTGTCTTTGCTATGAGCAAAACAGGCGAACGCTTGATAGGGCAGGTTGCCCGCCGTCAAGCTGTGACAAATCCAGAAAATACCGTCTCCTCGGTCAAGCGGTTTATGGGGCTAAAATACCAAGACCCGGTAGTGCAGCAAGAGCAAGGCTGCATCTCCTACAATCTTAGTGCTGCCCCCAATGGAGATGTGCGGGTGCTGGTAGGGGGCAGTGAATATGCCCCGCCGGAAATCTCGGCTATGATCTTGCAAAAACTCAAGCAAGATGCCGAAGCCTACCTCAACGAGCCTGTCAGCCAAGCCGTCATCACCGTACCCGCCTATTTCAACGATAGCCAGCGTCAAGCTACCAAAGATGCCGGCAAGATCGCCGGGCTTGAGGTGCTTCGCATTATCAACGAGCCTACCGCCAGTGCGCTTGCCTATGGGATGCACAAAAAGGGCGAGGAGGCGGTTATCGCCGTCTACGATATGGGGGGGGGAACCTTTGATATTTCCATACTGGAATTGAGCCAAGAAGTTGTTGAGGTAAGGGCAACCAGTGGTGACACCCACCTGGGCGGGGATGATTTTGACCACCGCGTTATTGCGTGGATGGTCAGCGAATTTCAGCAGGAACACGGTCTCAACCTGTACGAAGATCGTATGGCACTGCAGCGTCTCAAAGAAGCTGCCGAAAAAGCCAAAATGGAATTGAGTACCGTCTTGCGAACGGAAATCAACCTGCCCTTCATCACCGCCGACGAGCACGGTCCCAAGCACCTCAACCTGGCACTCAGTCGTGCCAAGTTGGAGCAGCTTACTGCCGACCTCATCGAGCGCAGTATGGAGCCAGTACGTCAAGCCCTCAAGGATGCAGAACTGCAACCCGCAAAAATAGACGCAGTGTTGCTTGTGGGGGGGCAGACCCGTATGCCAGCGGTGCAAGCGGCAGTGCAGGCGTTTTTTGGCAAAGAACCAACCAAGAGCGTCAATCCAGACGAGGTAGTCGCCACCGGCGCGGCGATCCAAGCGGGTATTTTGGGCGGCGAGGTCAAGGACCTGCTCCTGCTTGATGTTACCCCGCTAACGCTTGGTATTGAGACGCTCGGCGGCGTGATGACCACGCTCATCGAGCGTAATACGACTATCCCCACCCGCAAAAGCCGCATTTTTACTACCGCCAGCGACAACCAAGAGACGGTAGAAATCCATGTACTCCAGGGTGAACGTACCGAAGCTCGCCACAACAAGAGTTTGGGCAAGTTTGAGTTGACGGGCATAGCCCATGCCCCGCGGGGCAATCCCCAGATTGAAGTGATGTTTGACCTAGATGCCAACGGGATAACGCATGTCTCCGCGAAGGATACCGCAACGGGCAAGGCGCAGCGCATTACCATCTCCGCTTCGTCTGGCTTGACCAGAGATGAAATTGACCAGATGATGAAAGATGCTCAAGAACATCTTGAAGAAGATAGGCGGTATAAAGAGCTTATCACGGCACAGAACAGTGCAGACCATGCCATCTACACCGCCCAACGGCTCTTGTCCCAAGCCCAAGACAAGCTCGATGAGCAGACCCGCACCACGGTACAAGAACAGGTCAGCCATCTGCAAGCAATCAAGGGTGATGACGACATTGAAACGATACTCAACCATATTGACGCGCTTAATGTAGCACTTCAACCAGTCCACAAAATCGTCTACGAAGTCAAGAATCAACAAGAACACGAGGCGACAGCTGAGACCGGGACAGCTGAGACCGGGGAAACCCCATCAGATACGCCATCGGCATCATCTGCTGATTCTGCTGATTCTGCCGATTCTGCTGATTCATCAGAGACAACGGATAAACCAGCGAGTTCTTCGGAAGAAAAACAGGATAAACAGGATAATTAGATAACTAGCGAAATATAGCAAAATTAAAGGTATAAGGGTATGGCAACCAGTGCAAAACGTGATTATTATGAAGTATTGGGAGTACAACGTAATGCGACACCAGAGGAAATAAAAAAGGCGTTTCGTCGGTTAGCTCGCCAATATCATCCAGATGTGAATAGAGCCGAAGATGCTGCCGACAAATTCAAAGAAATTAATGAAGCCTATGAAGTACTCTCCGACAACGAAAAGCGGGCGATGTATGACCGGTTTGGACACGCCATGCCAGGGAGCGGCGGTGCTGCTGGCTTTGATCCCTCTGAAGTCTTTGGGGGAGACTTTAGCTCCATCTTTGAGACCTTCTTTGGGGGGGGGGGTATGGGCGGTGGTCGGGGGCATCGCGGTCCGCCGCGTGGGGCAGACCTGCGCTACAATTTGCCGCTTACCTTTGAGGATGCTGTCTTTGGCTGCGAAAAGCAAATTGAGTTTTACCGGTTAGAAACCTGTGATGTGTGTAGTGGGTCAGGTGCCAAAGCTGGCTCATCCCCCGTTTCCTGCCCACAGTGTCGTGGCACTGGCGAAGTGCGCCAACGCTCTCCCCTGTTCAATATGGTCACTGTCGCAATGTGTGATCGGTGTGGCGGTACGGGGAAGGTTATCCCGACCCCCTGCCCCTCCTGCGATGGACAAGGACGCAGGCGGCAAAAACGCCAGATTACGGTGAAAGTCCCTGCGGGGGTAGACAGCAACTCACAAATACGTATTAGTGGTGAGGGAGAGGCTGGTCCTCGTGGCGGTACACACGGAAATCTCTATGTGACGCTGGAAGTACAACCCCACGAGGTCTTTATGCGCGAGGCGCAGGACATTATCCTGGAGCTCCAGGTCAATGTTGCCCAGGCTGCGCTTGGTGATGATATAACTATTCCTACGCTAGATGGCGATACCCAGTTCAAGCTGCCCCCAGGCACACAGAATGGGCAGATATTTCGCCTACGTGGTAAGGGGGTTCCCTTCCTGCGCCAGAATGGACGTGGCGATCAGGTTATCGTCACTCGAGTGGTTGTGCCAAAGAAGCTCAATGACCACCAGCGCAAGCTCTTTGAGGAACTCTACCAGACGCTTGATAAGGGAGATGCAACCGGCGAGCGTGACGAGGGGTTCTTTGGGCGCATCAAAAATGCGTTGGGGATTTGACCCCCGCTCCCCCCTGCCCGGTTCCCTTTCTCCCCGCGGTGGGGGAAAGGGTTAGGGATGGGGGCAACAACGGGCTGTAGCATCTTGCCCGGAAATCCTGTCCGGTATCTGTGTGCATCTGTGTGCAT
>CAZLKK010000124.1:0-10710 GCA_964559995.1 uncultured Chloroflexaceae bacterium | reverse complement strand
TGGATATGCGTATTGGTAATCGTGGTATTGGTGTTGAAGATAGCAGGCTGGTAGAGCGTAGGACTAAGCGCAACACTCCACAGGAGGCTAGGGGAGGATTCCCTTGTCCCAGGCGGATGTTGTGTCGGAGCAAGCGTTTGGTTGGTCGGTTGCTGGTCTGATGCAGTGTTTGTGTTGTTGTGGGCGAGGACAATCAGCGCACCAGAGAGAATAATCGCAACGAGGAGCAAGCCGCTAGAAAACCGCATAGCTCGTAACATATCTTTAGTACCGTCTACCAATAAACGCCATGTATCATACCACAAAACACCCTTAGTTACTTACGCTTTAGCCCCAACACGCTGAGAAAGAAGCTCGCCAAAATCGTCTGGAAGCCAAGCGTTAGCAGGGTGACAGAGGGGATAACCACCCGCAGCATTTGCACCGGGTCGAGTGTGCCAAACGAACGCGCTCCCCAATCGCCTATGGCATAGACAGAACCGACCAGTCCAAGCAGGATACAGATTACCCCCACGACTAGCCCGGTCTCTAGCGTGAGCGTCTTGGAGAAGGTGTGCAACCGGGGGTCATCTGGCAACAGGTGCTCACTGATGGCAAATATCTTGGTGAAGGCAGCAAACACAATTGCCTGGAAGCCGATAACAATTGCCATAGCTGCATAGAGTAGCGTATGCACGTCAAAGGTGACGTTGCCGATAGTCTGTGGGGCAGGCAAAAGCCATATCCCCGTCACCAAGCCGGCAAACATCAGCGCAATACCTGGATACAGGAAGAGCCAACGGGGACTATACAGCAGCAAAAAGCGGAGATGTCGCCAGCCATCCCGCCAACTTCGCAGGTGGGGAGGACGGCTGCGCCCGTCAGGGGAGAGGGTTGTTGGCACTTCGGTTATCTGCATCTGGTAGAGGGTCGCCTTAACCACCATCTCGCTGGCAAACTCCATGCCGGTAGTACGCAGATCAAGCTGCATAATTGCCTCCTTGCGAAAGCCACGTAGCCCACAGTGAAAATCGCCACACGCGCTGCGAAAGAAGAGCCGCCCAATGCTGGTCAGTACGGGGTTGCCCAGATACCGGTGCAGGGGGGGCATGGCACCCGGTGCGATACCGCCCGTAAACCGATTGCCCATCACGAGATCATAGCCTGCCCGTAGCTGCTCCAGAAACGGCGATAGGTTGCGAAAGTCGTAGCTATCATCTGAATCACCCATGATAATGAACGTGCCATGTGCCGCACTTATCCCACCCATCAAGGCACTACCATACCCCCGTTGCTCAATGGGGATGACTCGTGCGCCCAGGCTACGGGCGATCTCCTGCGAGCCATCGGTGCTGCCGTTGTCGGCTATGATGACCTCGCCGTTGATGTCATTTTCCTGCATCCAATCGTTTGCCTTGCGGATGCATGTACCAAGCGTTTCAGCTTCGTTGAGGCAAGGCATCACGATAGATACCTCAATCTCCCCGTTGGCGGTGGGGGGAGCAGATACGGCTAACCCCTGACTCATTGGTGTTGTGGTGTCCTTTCTGCATTGGATGCGCTACGACAATACCATTAAAGGTAGCTACTTTCGTTCTTTTCCTGTCTTGGCTAGTATAGCATATCCCAAAGGCGGGGTACGTCTGTATTATGACGAGGGAAAAGAATTACTACCCCCAGGTGGGGAAGCCAGTGTCCCCAACAACTACACCATATGCAACAGGGAAAGCAAACCAAACTCACCGATGACCACACCAGACAACCGGTTAATCCAGCGCATGTGTTGCATAGTGAGCCGTGTCCGCAGCAGGCTTGCGCCACTACTCAGCATCAACCACCAGAGAGCCGACCCACCAAACACCCCCGCAACGAGCCATAACGCCGCACCATAGCTACCGTCTGCCTGTGCCAAACCTAGTCCGGCAAAGATGGCGATAAACGACAAAATGGTCATGGGATTGGTGAGGGTGAGGGCAAAGGTGGAGAGATAGGCACGGGAGAGGTTGCCCCCTTTTGCGCTGGCGGCATGCTCTGCTGGTGTGCTGATGTAGGTCGTGTAGCCCAGGTAGCAGAGAAACGCACCGCCAAACAGACTCAGCACCAGCTGCTGTTGGAGCAGCAGGCTAGAGATAAGCGTTAGCCCAAATCCAGCAATACAGCCATAGACAGCATCGGCAGTGGCAGCACCTAGCCCAGAGACCAAGCCAGCGGTGTGTCCATCGGCGAGTGTACGACGAATGCAGAGTACACCGATAGGTCCCACGGGAGCGGCGATAGATAGCCCAATAATGAGTCCACGGACAAACAGCATGTCGTCCATCCATTAATTCCCTTCTCTTCTAGCAATAAAAAACCACATTACTACCCCTTACAAGGGTAGGTCCGGTTGTAGAGCCATTGCATGCAACGGCTCTCTCCTCCCTCGCCCTGGGATGGTAGCGGGGGCAGGGGGGAGAGGGTCTATAAAGCGCAAAACGCAAAGCGCAAAGCGACCCAACAGTTCCGAATTTCTGCGATTCTGTCCAGTATCTCGTGCCCGGACTTTGTGCCTTTGTGCCTCTGTGGTGAGCTTGTCCGCTCGTTGACCCTCGCGGCTCGTTTGGAGACGCAGGGCTAGGGATGGGGGAGTAGCAAGCCGTTGCATATAACGTTTCTATAACCGACACTTGCTTGTGAGGGAGGATAAGGGGGGATTTTCTATAGCGAGGACGAACCAACGCAGCGCACAGCCTTATGCTGGAGCCATGCCCCACAAAATAACACTCCATATGGTGGTGAGCTTTGTTCCCAACAGGTCACTATTTCGTGGGAAAAGCTCACCCCAACAGTACCCGTTTTGCCTAGCAACTATCGCTTATCGAGATAGGTTGCTAGGCTATCCTCTAACCGGTTTCGGTTTTCTGCTTACCCTTCCTCAAGCTGCTGTATCAGCGTACGCATAGCACGAAGGCTGGCGTTGGAGTCGTTTCTAGGCACAAAGTCTAGCCCAATGTACCCCCGATACCCATGCTTGCGAAGCAACCGGAAAATATACCGATAATTCAGTTCCCCTGTTCCTGGCTCATGTTGTCCAGGCACATCGGCAACGTGAATATGTCCAATGAGATCAAGGTTTTTCACCAGTCGTCTACTGATATTGCCCTCGCTGATTTGCTGATTGTATATATCAAACAGCAACCGCACTGAAGGGCTATTGACCTCTCGGATAATATCAAACCCCTCATCAGAAGAGGTCAGAAAGACACCAGGATGATCTATCTCGTTGAGCGGCTCCAAGAGGATTGTCACATCTGCATCGTTGGCAATTTCAACAACCGACTGGAGCGACTCGACTATATTTTTCCGTTGGATTTCGCGGGGGACGCTTTCCAAAGCCACGCCACTGTGGACAATCAAGTTTTCACAGGAGAGGTCCACAGCAAGCGCAGCGGCTCGCGTTATATCACTCTCAAATTGTGCGCGTTGGGAAGGGTCTACCAGCGATGCATTGCTGCCAATAAATGCGACAGCCTCCAATCGGAGAGCAACCTGGAGCGCCAGGGTGATATTCATATCACGTCGGTCTCGTGTACGAAACTCAAAAGCAGAAAACCCATGTGACGTGATATGCTCTAGGCGCTGCTCAAACGGCATATCGTCAAAAATGTTCTCAACGCATACAGAGAAACGAAGAGGAGGTGGAAGGTCAGCCATCGCTGCACCTGTTTCTACTACAATTTCTGCTACTACAATAACTGCTATTTCCTACGTACATTATACCGCGATTTTACTATTTCTTTCCGAATTTCCTTAAACTCGCGTTTTTGGGGTTGCTGTCTTGCTTGCCCCCATTGGAGCCAGGACAACACTCCCCCATCAGCAGTGAATCCTTGCTAGGGTTTCCCCCTATGCCAACGATTCTAACAGCGATTCAACTGCTGCTTCAAGTTGGTAATCTTTCCCCTGCACCCACATACCGAGGGGTTGGGTAACGTCTATATCTACCGCCCGTCCCGTTCCCTCAAGGTTTTCGCCTTCTGGTGTACTAATAGAAATGGTGGGCAGACGAAAGGTTATGCCACTCAAGAGCGTAGCGTTGATCGTCCCAATCACTGCGCCAGCCGTTGGTTTGCCGATAACCTTACCCAAACCAAGCCGGCGGTATATCTCAGTGAAAATCTCTGCATTGCTGGCTGATTGTTCATTTGTCACCAGGATGGTTGGCTTGTTGAGAGCGCGATTACCTGAGTGATGGTATTCATCTGTTGAGAGTCTACCACGAAACCCACTGACCACAACACTACGCCGGGTCAGCACATCAAGAATGAACGTGGCAATATGCCCTCCACTATTATACCGTATATCTAGGATAAGCCCTTCTTTGCGATAGGTCTCTGCATCCAGATTGATGAGAAACTCTTGGTAGGCAGCATAGCTCATGGCTTCCACATGCACATAGCCAAGCCGCCCATTGCTGATCTTGTGGACATATTCTTTGTTGGTGGCTACCCACGAACGGTAGCGCAAATTGCCATAGGTATACCGTCCGATGGGGCGTATGGCAATCTCCCGTGCCTGTGCGCCATCCGGTGTCGCCGCCAGAGTCAGCACCACACGCCGCCCAACCGTGCGCTGCAAGAGCTTGTCCAGACAACTGTTTGGTTGTAGGGGGGTGTCATCTATACCAACGAGATACTCCCCCACACGCGGCGGTGCATCTACAAGGGCTACAGGCGTGTCTGGCACCGTTGCCGCAATGCGAAATACGCCACGGTTGCGCTGCTCTACCGGGTCAAAGAGCAAACCGGTATAGCCATCGCTGCCGCCCCCGCCACCAGAAAAGAATGCCCCCAGGTGGGATGTTCGCAATTCCCCGACCATCAGGTTGAGAATAGTCGTTAGCTCGCCGTAGGTTTGCGCCCCGGCAGCAAGCGGAGAAAACCGCTCTTTCATGGCGTTCCAGTCCTGCCCATGGAAGGTCGGGTCATAGAAATTGTCGCGCAACATACGCCATGCCTCGTGGAAGATTTGACTCTTTTCTTGGTCAAAGTCTATCGTTACCTCAGCGCGGGTATGGATAGTCACCGGGTCGCGCCCGGAGGGAAACTTGCGAATGGTAATTTGCCCATCTTCCAGATAGCAAAAGGTCTTGTCATTGGGGGCAAACTGAAGGTCTTGTTTGTAGGTACTGCTGCCTGTCACTTGTTGCGGCGGCATATCACGCCGTGGCTCATCCATGGGCAGTGTCCATACATTCACCTTGCCTGCTACCGTAGCCAGGAAAAGGAGATCACTGCTGTTGTGGCTAATGTCGCATGCCTCAGCGTCCATCTGCATAGGGGTGAGGAAGGAGAGCCGCCGTTCTATCCCCTCAAACACAATCGTGATAGGCTCTTCTTTGGGCTTATCCGTTGGTTCAGGCGGTTTCTCTACCTCTTCCGTCTCAGCAGGAGTTTCTGGCTCTTCATCTGCTGGTTGCTCTGGCTCTGCTGGAGAGTCTGGTTGCTCTGCCTGTGGGTCTTTTTCTGGCTCCGCAGGTGGTTCCGGTTCATGCTGTTCTGGCTCTTCAGCAGCGGGGGGCGTTTGCGGCTCTTCCTGGTTTGGTTTGTCGTCTTTCTCATCCTTGAAGAGCTTTTCAAATTCTGTCTCGCGCAAAAATGGCGTAAGTGGACGCAGGTCTACGCGGACAATTTGCGACTCCATACGGTACTGTCCGCTGGTGAAGATGAGATACTGCCCGTTGGAAGACCACATGAGACCAAACCCCATAATGTTGCTGAGAAAGGTTATCTGATGGGCTTCGGTAGAATCGCGGTGTTGCACCGAGACGTTGCTAAAGAACCGCTCATCGTGCGAGAGAAAGGCAATCCATTGGCTATCTGGCGACCACGCCAACCCGTAGCTCCTGACGAAGTTTCCCTGGGCAAAGGGGCGTATTTCGCCGGTCTTGAGGTTGAGCAGTTCTATCATCTCAAAGTTGCGAATGTAGGCAAGCCATGTGCCGTCTGGTGAGCAGCAAGGCTTCAACCGTGGCGATGGATCGTGGGTAAGGCGGGTTTCCTTGCGCGTGGCGAAATCATACTGGAAGATGTCCTGCTCGCCGTTGCGGTCTGAGATGTAGATAAGGCTTTTGCTGTCAGGAGTCCAGGTGATTTGCCCCTCACGGGCGTGCGTGTTGGTGATGCGAAAGGCAGGACCGCGCCGCAGTTCTTTGTCTGTCTCCTTATCGGCAAAGTCCGCAAAGACCTGCCCATGCACTACAAAGGCAATTTTCTTGCCATCAGGTGACAACCGTAGCTCGCCAAAATTACGATTCCTGCTTTCCGTCCGCACAGGTATCATCTTGGTGTCGGCACGCATCTGTATTGAGATAGGGGCTATCTCGCCGCTGGCAATATCCATACGCCACAGCTGCCAATCATGCTCAAAAACGATGGTCGCTTGCTGGCGAGCTATGGCAGGCAGCATCAATCTGCCGCTGGTGAAGTGGGTTATCTGGCGCGGTTCGCCGCCGTCAATCGGCTGGTACCAGATGTTTTCTACCTCATACTGGTCTGATACCACATAAATGCCCTTGCCATCCGGCGACCAGAGCGGATAACGTCCCGTTAGATCAGGGTTGAGTATCCGGGGGGCAGTTTGTGGGTAGGGGTTTAGGGTTTCAATTGGTCGTTCAAGTGGGGCTTCTTCCCCTGTCTGTTCCCCCGTTTGTTCCCCTGTTTGTTCCCCATCAGTTGGTAACAATGGAAGCAACCATATGCGGTTAGGTTCATAGGGGTTTGGCCCAAGCCGCCACCAAGCGTTGTATACCGTGTTGAATACCAGGTGGCTTCCATCGGGGGAACCATGCACATGCTCACACCGTTCGTATGGCTCAACAAAGACCAATTGTGGGGTGCCACCGGTTAATGGCACCCGGTAGATAGCTGTGCCGCCAAGCTGCTCGCGCTGTGAGGTAAAAAAGAGCGATTGCCCATCTTTCGCCCAGTCTTCCACGCTACACTGGGTGGCGTGGAAGGTGAGCCGTTGGACATCGCCGCCGCCTTGCATCGGCAGCACATAGACATCGCCGCTGCCCGTGCGAAATGAGCTAAAGGCGAGCATGGTACCATCCGGGCTATAGCGTGGGTTGTAGTTGCCGGCAGAATGGACCGTCAAGCGTTCAGCAATGCCGCCTTCTATGGGTACCTGCCAAATATCAGCAGCATGTACAAAGGCAACATAGCGACCATCTGGCGAAATAGTCGGTTTATGAAAATAGGGGCGACCCTCTGGGAGTTTGGGAGTGTCTGGCATTTGTGTCATAAGGTTTCAGTAGTTCTACTTTCTGCTCTGGTTTCCCAACGAAAGGTTTTTCTCAAGAATGATGCGACCAACCCAGGGATGAGATAGACTAGCATCACCTGGAGTTTGTCGCGCAGCGATACATACGCGGTGCGGGGTTCGCGGTGTGCTGCTTGGATAAGCGTTTGTGCCACCGTTGCAGGCGACACCCCACCCGGCACAAAGCGGCGAACCTGCTGCCCGTTGCCAAGCTGTTTTTTGCCAAAAGATGTCCGGGTGGTACCGGGGCGTACCAGCGTTACGGCGATAATCTTGGGGTCTAGCTCCATACGCATTGCCTCTGTGAGGCGGTCTAGGGCGGCTTTTGATGCCGCATAGCCGCCGGCGTAGGGCAGCGTATGATGCCCCACCACGGATGAGACATTGATAATCTGTCCCTTGCCCTGCGCTTGCATCACCGGCGCGACAGCTTGGGTGAGGTGCAATGGGGCAAAGAGGTTGACCGCAAACACCTGTTGCATCGCCGCTTGCTCTAGCAGCAGTACGGGGCTGTCTATCCCTACCCCGGCATTGTTGACCAAAATGTCTACCCTGCCCCGTTGCGCGACCACCTGCTCAATGATGTGATGGCACTCGTTGGCATGGCTCACATCAGCGGGAATGACCAGCGGCTTGCCTGGTAGGGTGTTGGCGATCTGCTCCAGTTTGTCACGGGAGCGGGCAACGAGCACTACATCGGCACCAGCAGCAGCAAAGGCTTGGGCTGCTGCGGCTCCGATGCCGCTCGATGCGCCGGTGATAATGACGGTTTTTCCTGTCGGGTCCATAAAAAATCGTTACCGCTTCCCCTGCTCTCTAGCCTAGCGGTCCCTTCTTTTGGGCATGCGCTTCCAACGAATATTGTATCACCTGATCTATGACTGCCATAGGCGAGAGTCCCGCTTCGGCTGGTCCCTGGAAGATGGTAGACGATGGGGTAGAGCCGGGGAGCGTGTTTGGCTCCGTGACAACAAACCGTTCCCCCACAACAAAGCCATCAAAGCGGGTAAATCCTTTGAGTTGCAAGGCAGCATAGGCACGTACCAGGGTTGCAGAGATATGCTGAACCATCTCGTCAGACAAGCGTGCGGGGGTAATGTTTTTGCCCTCCCCTGGGAGAAACTTCTCTTCTATGGTGAGAAAATCGCCATGGGGCGGGGTCTCGGTGGGGGGGTAGACGGTAGGGGTTGCATTGCCTAGCACCGCCACGGTAATCTCCATCCCATCCAACAGTTCTTCAACCAAGACGGTAGTATCCCACTGCAACGCCTCTGCCATTGCAGCGTCTAGCTGATTTGGCTGGCGCACCACGCCAATACCGGTACTGCACCCCTCACGGGATGGCTTGACCACGCAGGGGTAGCCAAACTGGTCTGCCACCAGCGAGCGAATGTCGTCTGGGGTGTTCTCCCACTGGTGCTGGCTAATCTCGGCAAAGTGGGGGACATCTATGTCGTGTTGGCGCAAAATAGCCCGTTGTACTGCCTTGTGTGAGCCAAGAGCCGATCCCAGTACGCCTGAGCCGCTGTAGGGGATGTCAAGCAGTTCTAGCAATCCCTGGAAGCAGCCATCCTCACCCCACTTGCCATGCAAACCGATATAGACAAAATCTACCAACGCTTTGAAATCTTCATAGCGTAGCCGTTGTGCGTCATGCTCCAACCGTGCCTCTATGTCGGCGGTGGTGTTTTGTACGAGCAGCGGCAGCTTGATGACCCAAAGCCGCGCTTGTGCATCCATGTAGATGGGAACACCCTCGTATTTGGCGGGATCAAGATTGTAGAAAATATTGCGTCCGCTCTCAAGGGAGATTTCCCGTTCGGAAGATTTGCCCCCAAGCACGACTCCCACGCGCAGACGTTCAGTTGTTGTCATAATTTCATTCCTTTTCCTAGCAGGTTCTTTTTACCCATGTAATTCTTTGCGCTGTACCCAAAAGGTTTTGTCTGGTTTGATGACCAGTACGTCAATGGGACCGCCGACAGTCTTTGGGCGGGGTTGAAACCGAATGGCATCTATGGTTGAGCGTAGGGCAAAGATGCAAAAATCTATGGCATCTTGCAGGGTGAAAAATTGCCACGGAATGGGGAAATTGGGCAGGGGTTGTCCCACTTCGCCCTTCTGCCCAACGATAGCTACCGGCTGGACGAGCCGTGCCAGAATATCTGCCTCGCCCCCCCAAGATGCACCGGGTTTGCCAGGTGGGTTGAGTCGATTGACTTTGTTTTGGGCTACATCCACATGCCAAACGTGCTGTTGCTTTTGCCCTTCTTCTTGCTTGTAGCCAGCAACGTGAAATTGGGTCGTGGGGGCAGGCTGAAACTGTTGGAAATATTCCAATAACTGCTGTGGCACACTGTCTATCGCTATCGCAGAATCCTGAAGATGCTCTATCATAAACGATTCAATATAGCCAGCAATTGGCGCACCCTTTATCTCGGCAGTCCCATAGGTTGAGATGCCAAAATTGCCGGGGGTAAGAAAGGTCTTGTAATTGGAATCAGACTGTCCCACCGCAACCTGGACAATCTGTTTGTCTTCTCTGCGCTGTTCGGTGTTCAAGGTTAGGCGGCTATCTGATGCCATTACAATACCTTCCCGAACGTACATGGTAATAATAAAGGACACGCAATCCTCCGTCCGTTGTTTTTTTGTATTAGCAGGAAACCGGCTCGAATAGGTCTCTGCCCTAAGCCGGCTCCAGGTTTCTTATTGTACCACTGGTTAGGCTTCTCGTGACAATTGCCCGGGCATATGCCCATAGACTAGCCTTTGCCGGAACGGGCTAGGGCTTCAGAAAGTTTTGCTGGTTGGAGAGGTTTACTGATGTAGTCGTTCATGCCAGCTGCAAGACAGAGATCGCGGTCTTCGTCTGATACCTGCCCGGTCATAGCGATGATCCAGGGTTGGTGGGCAGTATCGCCAGCGGCGCGGATGCGGCGAGTGGCTTCTAGCCCATCCATTTCTGGCATTTGTATGTCCATCAAGACGATACTGTAGGGGTGTTGGGTGACGGCATCTAGGGCTTCTTGTCCATTGGTTGCAAGGGCTATTTGGTGTCCCATCTTTTCTAGCAACCGTTGGGCAACTTTCTGGTTGAAAACATTGTCTTCAACCAGCAGGATAGGCTTTGGATTGTCCATTGGGTCTTCCCTCTCTGTTCTAGGTATTTGGGATACTCCCTGAAAGAACGAGTCTAGCGTGTTGGTTGTGTCTCAAGTATAGTAAGTTTTGAGAAACGATTACTTTTTTGTATAGGTATGATAATGCTACAACGAAATGCCGCTTCATGCAAAAAAGGGGAGCAGGGGACGGGGCAAAGTCCGGTCATCCCCCACCCCCTGCTCGCTCTCAGGGGTAGGTTACAGGGATTACGGGCAGAAGGGAACCATAGATGCCCATAGATAGACCTAAGATACCAGGCAAGAG
>CAZLKK010000123.1:0-10800 GCA_964559995.1 uncultured Chloroflexaceae bacterium | reverse complement strand
CCTGCCCTCGTGGCACGTTGGATCGTCTCAACCACGCGAGCAAATGAGCCAGCAACCCCCGTGAAATGTTCGTGGGTACTAGCATCTGCCCCGTGGAGCGATACCAGTACCCCCAAACAGTTGGGGGCTTGCCGCAGCAATGTCAACGTATCGTCTGGTTGTTGCCAACTCCCATTGGAGAAGAGCGTAAAGGGAATGGAGCGGTGCTGGAGCGCGGCGACAATTTCGGCAAACTGCGGATGGCATGTCGGCTCGCCGCCCGTCAACTTCACCCGTTGGGCAAAGGGGGCTATGGTATCAAGCACCGTTACCCACCCGTCTAGCGCGAGCGGCGTAGGGGCGGCAGCGTGGGCAAACACATTGCTACACCCCGCACACTGGTGATTGCACACTGGCGTGAGTTCCAGTGAATAGAGCACGGGAACGGAAAGTGCCGAAAAAGCCGCTCTCTCAGAGACAAACGCACAATCACAATCGAGGTCCATAGTTTCCAACGGGAGCAAGTGCCAGGGATGATGGCTGCTCGTGGTAGGTCCTGGTATTCGTATCATCACTCTTCCCCTAAAAACCTATGATTTCTCCAATGCAAAGCTCTTTCAGCGCAATCAATGGTGAATCTGAAGAAATATCCGCGTAGTGTTCTTGGATCATTTGGCAAAGCTGTTTTTGCGTATCTGGGGGTACATCGAGGAACTTGTCCCGTACCTGCTCAAACACATGCCGAAAACTGGCAATACTATAGCTGGCAAGTACATTGCATGCCTCCAGATAGTGCTGAAAAGCTGTGGGTATATCCCCCTGTGAAAAGGCGAAATGTCCTTCAAGTTCAATGAGCCGACCTTTTTCCAACTTGTACTGGTGATCTTTGAGAATAGTCTCCAATGCCAGCCAACTTTCCTCGTCCCGCTGGTGATCTTTCAAGTGGGCAATAAACAAAATGTCTATTAAGGTGCTGGCTATCAAGTGATCGTCAAGCACTTCACGGGCAAGCTCTAGGGCTTGCAAGGCGGCTTTTTGAGCACTGGCATAGAGCGTCTCAATTTCGTTTGGCGGTGCGCCCTGACTCGTGAGCGATTTGGCTTCCTCGATGTCTATACGGGCAGCCTGTTGGAGTGCTCGCGCCCGGATATGCGGCAGATCGCTTCGCAACGCCCGTGAAAGCAGCAGGTGTGCCGTCTCAAATTTCTGCCCGTGACATTCGCAGGCGGCAACGTTGACTTGCATCAGCGCGGCGTTGTTGGTGTCACCTACCAGCTCGCACAGGTCAACGGCAGTGCGATGGTAGCGTAGTGCCAGCACATAGTCGCCCATCGCCTCGGAGATGCGCCCACGGGTAGAGTAGCTAAAGCCTAGCCCGTGGATGTTGCCCTGCTCGCGCCGCATCCGTAGGGCTTTCTCTGCTAGGTTGTCGGCACGGGTGGGATTACCATTGAGCATGTAGACAAACGACAGGTTATTGAGCGTGGCAGCATACTGGTTTGGCTCCTGCTCCGGGTTGAGCAAGCGCAACACTTGCAGGTAGGCAGCTTCAGCTTCAGACCAGTGTCCCTGACGGCGGTATGCCAACCCCAAACGGTTCAATACCTTGAGTTCTAGCACGGGGTCTTCTGCTGCTTCTGCCATTTCGTGTGCCACCTTGAAGTGTGTCACCTTCTCGGCGGGGTCGGTGGTGGAGTCTGCCAAGACAATAAAGGCTTTGGCGGCATCTTCCGGCTCAATATCGGACGATTCCATAGCCTTTTCTGCTACCTGGGCTGCCCGCTTGACCTCGCCCTTTTCAAACAGGATTTGGGCAAACCGTACTTGGAATTTTGCAGAGTTGACCTGCTGTGGGGCGAGCTTGTACACCGCGTTGACAATTGCGTCTAGCTGGATAAGCGAGTAGTGGTAGGTAAGCGCATCGTCAAACAGTTGGTTGAGATAGGACCAGCCGGCGGTTTCTGAGATGCAAAACTGGTAGTAGAGACATTCCATCTGGAGATCGCGCTTGGGCCAATACTCATCGGGTATGGGGAGCTTGTCGCGGTGCTCGGCGGTAGTGAGCGTTGGCTGCAAGCTACGGGCGAGTTTGTTTTGCACAATGCTATCCAGGTGTTCAATCTCTGGGAGGTAAAACTCGTTGATGACCTGCTGTACCAGCGCGAGCCGCTGTGAGCCGTCAGGGTCTAGCTCCTGCCACACATGCTCTATCAGCAATCGTCTAGCTTCTTCATGCAGCAACCCCCCATCGGTAAGCAGGAAGGAGCGGGTAAACATGTGGGCTTGCAGTTCGGTGATGAGGGCGGCGAGGTCATCTTCCTGTTCCATACCCAAGATACGTTTGATAATGCGCGGGTCGTAGCGGCGGTCTAGGTAGGCAAGGGAGAGCAACGCTCGGTCTAGGGGGCGTTGTTGGGCGTGGATGTCTTCTACCAGCAATCGCTCAAATTGCTGCTGCTTTTCGGCAAAGGTGGCAGCATCTTGGGCTTGCTCAGGCGTGAGCAGGAGATCATCTGGCAACGGGTGGTTGGTTAGCCATGTGCCAGCGATGGCGGTCAACACGGGGTGTCCTTTGGTTAGCAGCGCAATGCTGGTTTGGGTTTGCGCTGGCAGGTCGGGGGAGACGATTTGGGTGAGATAGCTCTTCGTCTCGTCTTCCAAGAATGCCCCAAGTTGATAGGGTTCGTGGTAGGTCCAACGTTTGTAGAGTTCGCTACACTCCTGATAGATGGCATGGGTAAACGGGGTAGGTCGCCCGGACAGGATTATTACGGTGTTGGGCAGATTGGTGGCGAGCATGTTGGTTTTTTTGATGTCCTCAGCCGCCGATTCGCGGTCTATCCCATCGCACAACACGAGGGTACGCCGCTGCTGGCTCATCTGCCAGATAAGGTCAATGCCAAAGTGGTAGATTTTGTTTTGTTCCTCGCGGATGCGTTCCGGGTCTAGCTCCGTTTCCAGCAACTTTTCCCAATCTGCCATATGTTTGTGGTAGGTAGCTTTCTGTTGGTCATGCATATATGCACCAAACTGCTCGATGACGTGCAGACTGAGACCGGGAAGGCTTTGGGGGCGCGACTCCCCGTAATCTATGCGAACGACCAGGATACCGGGGTCGTCTCGATAGCGATGGTAAAGGGTACGCAGCAGCCATGTTTTGCCAATGCCTGCTGCACCTATAAGGGGAAGAACATGTCGTGCTCCTTCTGGGTCACGGATCATTTCCTCTATCATGGTCAGTTCATGGGTACGACCAATGGACGTTTGCTGTTCATGCATGCGGGTAGCTCCTTAGCCTGCCAAACTGGGAAGTGAAATGGTCGTTGATTATCACCTAATACTCTTCAGTCATTGCTCTGATAGTGCCTCATATTACAGACGTTCAAACATTATAACATTGAACCGCGTATAGGTGAAAGTACGACACACGGTAGCAGAGGAAATTGCTCATATATTGATCAAAAATGGGAAGAAAAAAGCCCCCCGCAATGGGGGGGGCTGGATTTATCCTGGTGGTTTGGTCCTTCGTCTTCTAGCCTATACCTGTACTGGTGGTCAGTCAAGATAGCCCTGAAGTCGCTTGCCTACGCTTGGATGGCGTAGCCGTCTTAGTGCCTCTGCCTCTATCTGCCGTGTGCGCTCACGAGTAATGCCAAATGCGACCCCGACTTCTTCCAATGTGCGCCGTCTGCCATCTTCTAGCCCGTAGCGCAAGAGCAAAATGTTGCGCTCACGTTCTGGCAAATCGTCAAGCACCATCTTGAGTTCATGCTTGAGCATATGTTGGGCGGCAATTTCAATGGGCGAATCGAGATTTTCGTCTGCTAACATTTCGCCAATGCGCCCTTCACGGTCATTGCTCTTGACGGGCTGCTCCAACGATATGGGCTGCGTAGATGCCCGCATAAGCCGTTTTACTTTGCGGAGACTCATATCAAGTGCTTGGGCAATTTCCTCATAGGTCGGGTCACGTTCGAGCTTTTGCTCCAGTGAGTGGACTACCCGCCGCAGCCGCATAATCGAATCGCTGAGATGGACGGGCAGGCGGATAAGGCGGCTCTGTTCAGCCAGAGCGCGGGTTACAGCCTGCCGTATCCACCAGGTCGCGTAGGTGGAGAAGCGGTTGCCGCGGCGGTAGTCAAACTTTTCTACTGCTCGCATTAGCCCGATATTTCCTTCTTGTACTAGGTCCATAAACGACATAGACCTGCCAATATATTTCTTCGCAACACTCACCACGAGGCGAAGATTTGCCTGGATGAGCTTGCGGCGTGCTTCGTTTGCCAGGGCAATATCACGTTCCAGGGCGATACGTTCATCTCCTGAACGATACGACTCATGTTCAATGATATGGCACGCTTCCTGACCACGCGCCACTTGCTGAGCGAGTTCGTATTCTTCATCCGCGGTCAGGAGAGCGACCTGCCCGATTTCATGCAAGTAGAGTTGGACAGAGTCATCTACATAGTTGTTACCCTCTGCTGAGTCGCTTTCTTCTTCCTCCAGAGTTGCTAGGTCTTCTTCAAGTGGTTCTTCTTCATCCCACATCTCTGGTTCATCCTTCCCACCATATTTTTTGGTTGGGAGGTCGTCATCATATATAACTTGTGCTTTGCGAAAAGGTTTCAAGATAATCTCTCCTGTAGCAGCACGGCGATAATTCAGGGACACCTGCCCTCTTTTGCTAAGACGTTACGGGTGAGATAATTGTTGCATGTGAGTTTCCCGAACGATGTACCAGACTGCACTATGTAGAGCATTTAGGGCTATTTTTTCCTATCTACAAACGAAAAAACGTAATTATGGCGTAAAATAGCATGGGGAAGGCATCTTGGGCTTCCCTTTAATCTGTACCCTTATTGTATCAATACTACTGGTGTGTTGTGAATATGCCATGTGGAGGAGAAATAGAGGAGAAATAGTGGGTAAATAACAAAGATTTCTCCATTAAACCTAGCTTCTCTCCCCTGCTCCTTCCCCTTGTCCCAGGACAACAACCCCGCTACCCTTGCCCATCCCCCACTACGCGCTGTGCAAGGGTACGTTAGGTAGGGGCGCACGGACGTGCGTCCCTACCGTGGGCTACATCCCCCCCTCGCCCTGGAATGGGAGCGGGGGGCAGAGGGAGCGGGGCAAAGGGGAAACAAAACCCCCAACCCTGCGTCTATGGTTTTGTCTATAGACCGTGGGGTAGGGGGAATATACGCCAATGGGGGAAATTACGCTGTTTCAGGCTCTGCCACCCCGTCGTCATCCGCGGCGGGTAGTGGTGATGGTGCGGTTTTCACGCGGGTGACTTCCGGCTCATCATGCCGACGGCGTGGCGACACTCGAACGCTAGTTCGTACCGATGAATCCCCATCCAATGGTCGAGCTACACGCACACGGGTTTTCTCTGGTTGATCTTCTGTCACCGGCGGACGGACCCGGACCCGTGTTCTGCCCATATTATCACCGAGGGCTTGTTGGGTATCTTGGTCATCTTCCATCGGGTATGCCTGGGACGAATGTATTGGCTCCATTTCCGCTTGCCTATCGGGAATTTCCTCCGTTTCCCGTATGACCTGCACCTTGACATGGGAAAGCAATACGCCAATACCGCCTAGCCCAACCAACCCCGGTGCAAATAGCATCATCATGCCGCCAAAGAACACTCCCACGGGCAGCGGGATGTCTACCATTACCTCATCATAGATATTGCGAACCACAATACGCTGGACATTGCTATCTCGCGCTAGTTCGCGTATTCTGTCGACAAGTTCATTTGCCGGTACCTCGCTCTCTTCCATCCATACCTGTTTCTCACCTATTGATTTATCTGTCATTAGGAGATGCTCCTCAGTACGCGCACAACTTCAACTTTGACGAGGGACACCAACGCTGCCATAGCACCCACGGCAACAAAGATGGGGGCAAACACGGTCATCACACTACCCACAGCTACGCCTGTTGCCAATGGTATCTCCATCAAGATACGGTCATTGGGGTCACGGATAATAATACGGCGAACATTGCCTTCTTGGACAAGATTTTTGATGTTGTCTACCAGTTGGTTGCTGGCAACTTCAAACTCTTCCATCCAAGTGCGTTCTTGTTGTCCCTGTTCTTCTTTTTGATTCTCGGTCATGTGCTCTTTTTCCTCTCGGTACTTTGTCACAACCATACATCGGCTCATGGGATGCTTCCCCCATGAGTTCTGTACTTGGTACCAGTATACCATACCCAAGATAGGGAAGCATGCAAAGGGAATATCGCGGGTGTGGCAGATAGGTTTCCATCTGGGGGTGTTAGCAGAATAGCCAAAGTATATTACAATAGGCAGGAGGAAACCTTTTTTGATAGACGACTAGATACAACAAGAGGATTAGCGAATGTCACAACCACAAACCCTGTTTGATAAAGTGTGGAACAGCCATATTGTACGGCAGCAGACCAACGAAACTCCCGCTGTGCTCTACATTGACCTCCACCTTATTCACGAAGTTACTTCACCGCAAGCCTTCACCGTGCTGCGGGAGCGGGGGCTAACGGTGCGCCGCCCACAGCAAACGCTGGCAACGATGGACCACAGCACCCCCACCACGCCCCGCGATGCCAACGGGATCATCCCCGTCACCGACCCCCAAGCGGCAGCACAGCTTACCCAACTGGAGCAGAACTGTGCCGACTTTGGTATCCCCCTCTATACCCTGGGGACAGAAAACCAGGGCATTGTGCATGTGATTAGCCCAGAGCAAGGGCTCACGCAGCCGGGTATGACGATTGTGTGTGGGGATAGCCACACCAGCACCCACGGGGCATTTGGTGCGCTGGCGTTTGGTATTGGTACCAGCGAGGTGGGACATGTGCTGGCAACCCAATGTTTGCTCCAGAGCCGCCCCAAGACCTGCGAGATACGGGTCAGTGGCAAGCTCCAGCCGGGAGTTACTGCCAAAGATATTATCCTTGCCATCATTGCCAAGATAGGCGTAGGGGGTGGCACAGGCTATGTGCTAGAATATACCGGCGAGGCGATACGCGCCCTCACAATGGAAGAGCGCATGACCGTCTGCAATATGAGCATTGAAGGCGGAGCGCGTGCGGGGATGATAGCCCCGGATGATACGACCTTTGCCTATCTCGCTGGGCGACCCCGCGCCCCCAAAGGGGAAGCCTGGGAGCAGGCGGTTGAGCACTGGCGCACCCTGCCCACCGACGACAACGCCACCTATGACCAGACTATCTCCCTAGACGGTTCTAGCCTTGCCCCAATGATTACCTACGGCACCAACCCTGGTATGGGCATGCCAGTTGATGGGGCAATCCCCGACCCGACAACGCTCACCGACCCCACCGCCCGCTTGTCGTTGACAAAGGCGTTGAGCTATATGGGGTTGCAGCCGGGGCAGCAGTTGCTTGGACACCAGATCAATGTGGTATTTATCGGCTCTTGTACCAACGGACGCTTGAGCGATCTTCGCCAAGCTGCCAAGCTCATCAAAGGTCGCAAGGTTGCCGATGGGGTGCGTATGCTGGTTGTGCCTGGGTCGCAGCAGGTAAAGAAACAGGCTGAAGCTGAAGGTCTCCATACTATTTTCCAGGAAGCCGGGGCAGAATGGCGCGAGGCGGGGTGTAGTATGTGTATCGCTATGAATGGCGACCAACTCCAGCCGGGTGAGTATGCGGTTAGCACGAGCAACCGCAACTTTGAGGGACGGCAAGGGAAAGGGGGACGAACATTCTTGGCAAGCCCCCCCACCGCAGTAGCAGCAGCGGTGACGGGCGCGGTTACAGATGTGCGAACGCTGCTTTGAAGACCTTTTAACCCTAGTCAAAAATATCTGGAGGCGAACATTCTATGACGAACCAGGAACCATTAGCATGGAGCTATACAGGGGCTACTGCTCCTGACCAATGGGGAACGCTCTCGCCAGATTTTGCCTTGTGCTGTGCTGGCAAGAGCCAATCGCCTATTACCATTCAGCGGGAGCATGTGCAGCAAGCTACCTACGCATGGCATAGAGACTATCGGGAAACATCCGTTAGGCTTATCAATAATGGGCACACGATCCAAGTCAACTATGCCCCCGGTAGCACGTTGACCTTTGATGGGAGGAGCTATCGCTTGCTCCAATTTCACTTTCATATGCCAAGCGAGCATGCCATTGATGACACCCTAGCCGATATGGAATTGCACCTTGTCCATCAGGATGAAGCCGGCAATTTAGCGGTCATTGGAGTAATGATTACCGCGGGGCAGCCCAATACGGTTGTAGAGCCGTTTTGGGGACAATGGACAACGGAACCAGGCGAGGTGTTCTTGGAAGATGTCAGCATCAATATTGCTGATCTCCTGCCAGCAGACCAATCGTTGTATCTATATGATGGCTCATTGACCACGCCCCCCTGCTCCGAAGGGGTACGCTGGTTGGTGATGCAACAGCCGATTACCTTCTCGCAGGAACAGATAGCGGTGTATGGGCAAATCTTGGCGAACACCAACCGCCCACTACAACCGCTGAATAATCGCATCGTCAACGTGGTTGAGGTGCGGTCCTAGCGAGAAAATGGGGGGAATAATGCGAACATACACCTATGCCAACTTGACGCAACAAGACATCCGCACCCTGTGCCAGTTTGCGGTGCGGGTGCCTTCCTATACGTGGCTTGATAAGTCGCTCCTGCTTGACGCTGAGGAAAAACGGCGGTTAGCGGATATTACCTCCCGGCTACAACGCGACAAGACCAGCATTATGAACGAGGCGACCCTGTGGGCTAGGGCTATCTACCCGCTGCTGATGCTGGCAGAGCGGGATTACATGCGGGTGTGGGCGCAGGTGCCACTCCACGCCAACTATCCCCATATGGAACTCCAGGGTATTGCTGATGGCATCTTGGGGATGAGCGTATCGGGGGATATTGACGTACCCTACCTGCTCGTGATAGAGGCAAAACGGGGGCTAGAAAGTCCCGACCCACGCCCACAACTCTATGGGCAGTTGCTGGCGGCAGCACGGCTCAACTGGCAACACTCCCCGCGGCAGGTGATTGACCTGTTCGGGTGCTACACAATTATCGATAGCTGGACATTTGTCTATGCAACCGTGCAGCAGATAGACAGCGATAGTCCATCATTGACCGTTGAACTATCGCGGGAATATACCCAAAAGACTGAAGCAGAGACTATCCTGTTGATTCTCAAACAGATTGTTGCTCGCTATGCCGAGCATCTCCCTGATAGTGTGGTATCCTAATCGTAGGAATACCACAAGAAAGGCTCTACATTGGAACCGATAACGACATTTTCTGCAAAAATAGTTGCGCTCCCAGTGGACAATATAGATACCGACCAGATTATCCCTGCCCGCTATCTCAAGGCGACAGACAAGCAGGGCATGGGTGAGGCTCTCTTTGCCGATTGGCGATTTGCGGGTGATGGCTCCCCCATCGCCGACTTTGTGCTCAACCAATCGCAAGCGGCGGGAGCAGAGGTGCTGGTCGCGGGGACAAACTTTGGGTGTGGGAGCTCCCGTGAGCATGCACCGTGGGCACTCAAAGCCTATGGCTTCAAGGCGATTATCAGCACCTACTTTGCGGATATTTTTGGCAACAACGCGCTCAAAAATGGGCTGCTGCCCGTGACGGTAGATGCAGAGACCTACCAGCAGTTGGTCAGCATGTGGGAAGAAGACCCCAACACGACAGTGACGATAGACCTGGCAAACCAAACGCTCATCCTAGACGATGGGGGGCGCAGCGTAGCTTTCCCCATTGACAGCTTTGCTAAGTATTGCCTACTGAATGGGGTAGATCAGCTTGGCTTTTTGCAGCAGCAGGAGGAGCATATCGCTGCGTATGAGCAGAGCCACCCCGCCCGTGTGCAGACGGTGGGGTAGGGGGGTTGCCACCCCTGCACTTGGTTACGTTAGGGATACCCCCGTAGGGGCGCACGGCGGTGTGTACCTACACCATAGCAGGCGCAAGGGGGAGCGTGACATCGTGGGGCAAACCGTTATCTGACTCCAACCTCACCTATGGTACAATACGGCTAATTAGGATACGAAAGGAAACTCCCTATGACACAACTTATTGTAGAAGTTCCAGATACCCTCACTGCGGAGCTTGCCTACTATGGCATCTCAGATGAACAGATTAGCCAGATTGTTGTTCAGGTGATGGAAATGTGGCTACGTACTGGCAAAGAAACCCTCTCCCTAGCCCTCATTTCCAGATGGCTAGAAGCCCTAGAAGATCAAGAAGACATCCGCGATGTAGCCGAAACAGAACGATTATGGGATGAAGACCCTGATGCTTTCATGTCGCTAGAAGAATTCAATGCTGCGTGTGAAGATGGTTGTGTCCAATGAGGTACCGTATTCACATACGCCGCAGCATGCAGCGACAGCTTGAAACCCTACCAGGCAACATACGCCAGCGCATACGTCGTTTTGTCAATACCTTACCAGATAATCCGCATCCTGATGGTGCTAGTCACTTACGAGAACATCCGCATATATGGCGTTATCGAATTGAACGTTGGCGCGTTGTTTGGCGTATTTATGAAGAAGAACGACTTATTGTTGTTGTAAAGATAGGTCAAAAGCATGGACCAGAATTTTATGCTGATGTGATAGATGGAATGAACAATTGAAGAGTAGCCCCCATCCCCTGCCCCTTACCCCCACAAGTGGGGGAAGGGGTATTCGGTTCCCCCCGCCCGTGTGCAGACGGTGGGGTAGGGGGGGCAGGTTTAGTGGGGTGAGCCGTTGCATATAACGGCTCACCCTACACGCATAGCTTCCCAATCTAGGTATCGCTCTACGTTGTGGGTTTGGGGGAGTT
>CAZLKK010000122.1:0-11032 GCA_964559995.1 uncultured Chloroflexaceae bacterium | reverse complement strand
CCTTCACGCAGTTCGTGCCGGGACACGTCCACCTGCAAGAGTTTGGGCGTGTGGTCAAAGAAGCTATCCGCGCAGCCGGCGGCGTTCCCTTTGAGTTCAACACTATCGGCGTGGATGACGGCATTGCTATGGGACATGAGGGCATGCGCTTCTCGCTGCCGAGCCGCGAGATCATCGCCGACAGCGTAGAGACGATGGTACGGGCACACTGCTTTGATGCAATGGTCTGTATCCCAAACTGCGACAAGATCGTCCCCGGTATGCTGATGGGGGCTGCCCGCGTCAATATCCCGACTATCTTTGTCTCTGGCGGTCCTATGCTGGCAGGGCAGGATGAAGCTGGCAACAAAAGCGACCTGATTACCGTCTTTGAGGCGGTGGGGAAACACTCCGCTGGCAAGATGAGTGACGAGGAACTGTTGCGCTTGGAGCAGATAAGCTGCCCCACCTGCGGCAGTTGCAGTGGCATGTTTACCGCAAACTCGATGAACTGTCTCTGTGAAGCCCTCGGCATTGCGCTGCCCGGCAACGGCACCATACCCGCCGTTGCCCCAGAGCGTCACGAACTGGCACGACAAGCTGCCCGTCAAATCATGGTGCTGTTGGAGCAAAATACCTGCTTCCGTGACATCGTGACGGCACAGGCAATAGACAACGCAATGGCACTGGATATGGCGATGGGCGGCAGCACTAATACCATTCTGCATGTGTTGGCACTAGCCCAAGAAGCCGATGTCAACTATCCCGTTGCCCGCTTCAACGATGTGTCAGACCGCGTACCACACCTGGCGAAAGTCTCGCCTGCGTGGGATGGCACCCGCCAATGGCACATCCAAGATGTGCATGCCGCAGGCGGTATCCCGGCTATCTTGGCAGAAATCGCCAAATCCAGCGATATACTCCACCTTGACCTGCCTACCGTCACTGGCGCACCGCTGCGCGAGACGATTCGGCAGGCAGAAAACCGTAACCCTGCATGTATCCGCCCGGCATCGAATCCCCACTCGGAACGGGGAGCATTGAGCGTCCTCTTTGGCAATCTCGCCCCTGAAGGGTCTATCATCAAGGTGGGCGCGGTAGACCAGCATGAAATGCGCTTTACCGGACCTGCCAAATGCTTTGACAATGAGGAAGCTGCAACGAATGCCGTGGTTAATGGTAAGATACACCCCGGCGATGTCATCATCGTGCGCTACGAAGGTCCCCGCGGGGGGCCGGGTATGCGCGAGATGCTCGCCCTAACGAGTATGGTCAAAGGCATCCCCGAACTGAGCAGCACAACCGCCTTGCTCACAGACGGACGCTTTAGCGGCGGCACACGGGGGTTGTGTATTGGACACGTTAGCCCCGAAGCCGCAGAAGGAGGTCCCATCGCCATGATCCAAGATGGCGATAGAGTACGCATAGACCTAGCGCAGCGCACGTTGGAAGTAGACCTGAGTGCGGAGGAGATGGAAGCGCGAAGAGCAGCATGGACTGCCCCCGAACGCACCTACACCCGCGGCTGGTTGTCGCGGTATGAACGACTCGTTACTAACGCCAGTATGGGGGCAGTATTGCAAGCCTAATGCCAAAGTGCATTAGGAGCCATGCTCCCCCATACAAGATATATCGTAGAGTACACTAATTTTCGTTATAGATTATCGATAACCGTTTACCGATTTGAGGAGGAAACTACGTCATGTCCGAATCACGAACCGGCGCACAGATTATGTGCGAAGCCCTCATCCGTGAGGGTGTAGAAGTGATGTTTGGTATCCCTGGTGGCACCATGATGCCCTTCTACTACGCTATGCACGACTACCCAGAGATACGCCATATCCTTTGCCGCCACGAGCAAGGAGCGGGGCATGCTGCCGATGGCTACTCCCGCGCTTCTGGCAAGGTCGGGGTCTGTCTTGGCACAAGCGGTCCGGGGTCTACCAACCTCGTGACAGCCATTGCCAATGCGTATATGGATAACACCGCTATGGTTGCCATCACCGCCCAGGTTAGTCAAGCTCTCATTGGGCGCGATGCCTTCCAGGAGACCGACATCACTGGTATCACGATGCCAATTGTCAAGCACAACTATCTGGTCAAGAACATTGACGACATCCCACGGGTGTTTAAGGAAGCCTTCCACATTGCCAGCACTGGTCGCCCCGGTCCTGTCTTGATTGACGTGTCCAAAGACACCATGCAGTCCAGTGGTATCCCCAATTGGGATGTAGAGATTGACCTGCCGGGCTATCATCCAGACAACATGGAGACTGAAGGCATTAAAACTGCGATTGATATGCTCACAAAGGCAGAGAAACCGCTGCTCATGATTGGCAATGGGGTTATGCTTTCTGGTGCCGCTGAGGAGGTTCGCCGTTTTGCTGAACGTACCGGTATACCTGTCGTCACCACGCTGCACGGCATTGGGGCTTTCCCTGAAGATCACCCGCTCAGCCTCGGCATGCCCGGCATGCATGGTTGGGTACATGTCAATCGGGCTATTCAAGAGTGTGATGTGCTCTTCAATGTGGGGACACGCTTTGATGACCGCGTGACGGGCAAGGCAAGCACCTTTGCCCCCCATGCTCGCGTGATACACGTTGACATAGACCCAGGCGAAATTGGCAAGAATGTCAAAGTAGAAGTGGGCATTGTGGGGGATGCAAAGCAGGTGTTGCAAGAAATGACCGCCATTATCCCGGAGGGGACACACACCGAATGGCTCAAGCATATACGCGAGATGCAAGACAAGCATCAGCCCAAACAACAGTATTTGAAGCGTCCTGAAACCGCCGCGCTGATGCCACATGATGTCTACAATGCCATCACGCAGTTTATCAACGAGAAGGGCAATTATCGGGTGGTAACAGACGTGGGGCAACATCAGATGTGGGCAGCCCAAATTCTCGACTGGTACAAGCCCCGCACCCACTTTACCAGCGGTGGTCTTGGCACAATGGGCTTTTCCGTTCCCGCCGCGCTAGGGGTGGCGGTTGCCTGCCCCGATGATACCGTGTGGGTTATTGCTGGCGATGGTGGGTTCCAGATGACCAACCAGGAAATTCAGACGATGGTGCAAGAGGGCATTAAGAACGTGAAGATTGCCATTATCAACAACGCCTTCCTGGGGATGGTGCGGCAGTGGCAAGAACTGTTCGAGAACAAACGTTACAGTGGTACCCCGCTCACTGGTCCAGACTTTGTGAAGCTGGCTGAAGCCTACCGCATCCGTGGCATTGCCATTGAAAATACCGATGAGGTAGAACGTGCCATCCAGGAAGCCTACAACCATGACGGTCCCGTGTTGTTAGACTTCCGCGTCGAACGAGAGGTCAACGTCTTCCCAATGGTGCCACAAGGCAATAGCATTGGCGAGATGCTCACCGAAGCACCAACGAAAGAACCCGTGGAAGCCGTAAAATAGACCAAGCAATGAGGAGAGTTTTTATGAACAAGCATACAATTGTCGCCCTGATGCAAGACCAACCCGGTGTGCTGACCCGCGCCGTGAGTCTGTTTCGGCGACGTGGCTATAATATCGCCAGCCTGACCGTTGGACATACCGAGACCCCCAACATTAGCCGCATGACTGTCGTGGTCGAGTCGGATGAGGTAGAGCAGGTGGTGAAGCAGCTCTACCGGCTGGTTGAAGTGGTGGACGTGACCGATGTCACCCATGAGCAGACGGTTGATCGGGAGATGACGCTGATCAAAGTAGGCGTGGTCAATGGCAACCGTGCCGAGATTGTCGCGCTGTGCAACGTCTTTAATGCCAAAGTGGTAGACGTGGGTCCGCAGTCTATGATTATTGAGATGACTGGCACCCCATCAAAGGTGGAAAACTTCATTGAGGTGATAGAACCGTTTGGCATCACCGAGATGATGCGAACCGGCGTTATTGCTATGGTGCGTGGGGCAAAATCAAGCCACGCTATGGCGAACGTTGGGGGCAATGGGCATATGCCCATCAAGGCGTAGGGGGGAATACAAAGCGCAAAGCGCAAAACGCAAAGCGCAAAAGTAGGACAGAACCCCCGCCCCTGTTTGGGTAGGTTGTAGAGACGTTGCATACAACGTCTCTCCGACCCCCTCCCCTCGCTTGCGGAACACGGGGCAGGGATAGGGGGGCAGCACGGGAACAGGACAAACAATAAGATAGTGTATTCATTCTCATCAAGAGGTAAGGAGAAACAACGTCAGTGGCAGAGATTTTCTATGAAAACCAAGCGGATATAGAGCGGCTACGCAACAAACCCATTGCCATTATTGGTTATGGCAGCCAGGGACACGCCCATGCCCTCAACTTGAAAGACAGTGGACTAGATGTACGGGTTGGTCTGTATGAGGGCAGCAAAAGCTGGAGCAAGGCAGAAGCTGCCGGGTTGCGCGTGTGCAGTGTGAGCGATGCAGCAAAGGAAGCCAGTATGATCATGATGCTGGTGCCTGATACTTCACAGGCTGCCATCTACAAAGACCATATCGAGCAGCATATGGGCGCAGGAAAGACGCTCATGTTCTCGCACGGCTTCAATATTCGCTTTGGGCAGATCGTCCCACCAAAGGATGTAGACGTAAGTATGGTTGCCCCCAAAGCCCCGGGACACCGTGTCCGTGAAGTCTTTGTGCAGGGGGGTGGGGTACCTGGCTTGATAGCTGTGGAGCAGGATGCATCCGGCGGGGCATGGGAAGACGTACTAGCCTATGCAAAGGGGATGGGACACACCCGCGCTGGTGTGCTCAAGACGACCTTTGCTGAAGAGACGGAAACAGACCTGTTTGGCGAGCAGACGGTGCTGTGTGGCGGTGCCAGCGAACTGGTCAAAGCCGGGTTTGAAACGCTTGTTGAAGCGGGCTACCAGCCGGAAATTGCCTACTTTGAATGTATGCATGAACTCAAATTGATTGTAGACCTCTTTTACCAGGGTGGTCTCAACTTCATGCGCTACTCGGTGAGCGACACGGCAGAGTATGGCGACTATGTATCTGGTCCCAAGATTATCAATGAACAATCAAAGGCTGCCATGCGGCAGGTGTTGGCAGATATTCAAAACGGCGCATTTGCCGAGGAGTGGATAGACGAAAACCACAAGGGTCGCCCCAACTTCAACGCCATGCGGCAGCGTGATGTTGAACACCAGATAGAGCAGGTGGGGCGTGAGCTACGCCGGATGATGCCATTTGTCAACCCACGGGAGGAGACCCCCGGCAGCGGCGGGGCGTAGGGGACAGAAACCCTCTCCCCCCTGTCCCCGCTCCCATTGTAGGGCGAGGGGGAGCCGAACAACTACCCCCGCGATGGGACGCGGAGCAGGGGATGGGGGCTTATGAAGCGCAAAGCGATTCTGGGCAGAATACCTATATGGTTGATTTCTGCCCGGACCCTAATTTGGGCTAAAATGATGTAAGGAATAGGCAAGATGACGGTCTTACAACAATCTGGGAATAGCTCTCCCCACATGCCGCTAACCCATGCGGTGGCAGAACTATTCCCTCGTCAGGGACAGTGGACCGAGGAGGATTACCTGCCGCTTGCCGAACGCAACCGTATTGTTGAGCTATCCGAGGGAGAATTGGTAATACCTGCTATGCCCACAAGCGAACATCAAACCATCGTGGGCAATAGCTACGTTGCGTTGCGCTCCTACATCAAAGCCCACAACCTGGGCAAGGTAGCGATGGCACCGTTGCCCGTCCGTCTGTGGGAAGGGAAGTACCGTGAGCCAGATGTGCTGGTGATGCTCAATGAGCATCGCTCCCGCATCCATAGCCAGTATTGGGATGTCCCTGATCTTGTGGTTGAAGTGTTGTCGCCAGCAACGCAGCACACAGACCGCACCCAAAAGCTACTAGAGTATGCCCAAGCTGGCATCGCAGAATACTGGATAGTCTCACCAGAGACCAAAACAGTGCAATGTTCCTGGCTAGAGCCAGACCGCAGCAGCTATACCAACGAGCCACTCGTTGCCAACGGGACAATCCCGTCACACCTGCTGCCAGCACTGAATCTAGCCATTGCTACGATATTTGAGGATGTATAACAAGGACGTACCAGAAGGAGGTACACGTATGCTATCTGACCTTACCGGCGGCAGTCGCAAAGCACTGCCCACCACAACTGATATTGATACCAAAGATGGTCTTACGGGGATTATTACCAACAACCCCAGGGTTTCGCATCACCTGGACGATGTACAACGCATCGTACAGACGAACGAAACGCTGGTGGTTCAACAATGCAACCAACCAGCGTTTTTTTATCGGATAATTCGGAGTTCTATCGTAACCTAATTATGGGCATGCGCGTATTGCAGCCATGCCCCCTTATCAGGAAGGAGTAACGAACCATTATGGAGGATCATGTACGTATTTTTGACACAACCCTGCGTGACGGCGAACAGTCACCTGGCTGCACGATGAACCTGGAAGAAAAGATGGAAGTAGCTCGCCAGTTAGCCCGCCTGAAGGTTGACATCATCGAGGCAGGGTTTGCGGCGGCTTCGCCCGGCGATTGGGCAGCAGTTCACCAGATAGCGCAGGAGATAGGCACTCCTGATGGCCCAGTTATCGCTTCACTGGCGCGTGCCGTGAAGGACGATATAGACAAGGCATGGTCGGCAATACAGCCGGCAGCAAAGAAACGCATACACACCTTCATTTCGACATCCGACATCCACATTGAGCACCAGTTGCGCTCTACCCGTGAGGTCGTGCTGGAACGGGCGCGGGAGATGGTATCCTACGCCAAATCGCTGTGTGATGATGTGGAGTTTTCCCCTATGGATGCCAGCCGTTCCGATTTCCCGTATATGTACCAAGTGCTGGCAGTGGCGATTGAAGCGGGGGCAACCACGTTGAACATCCCCGACACGGTAGGCTATGCTACCCCTGAAGAATACGCCGAGATGATCGCCGGTATCCGCAAGAACGTACCGGGTATTGACAAGGTGATCATCTCTACCCACTGCCACGATGACCTGGGGCTGGCGGTAGCCAACAGTCTGGCGGGGGTTAGTGCGGGTGCTCGCCAGATTGAATGTACCATCAACGGTATAGGCGAACGGGCAGGCAACGCCTCGCTGGAAGAGGTAGTGATGGCACTGCACACCCGCAAGCAGTTTTTTGGCTTGGAAACGCGCATCAATACCCGCGAACTGGCACGTAGCAGTCGTATGCTGAGTTCGTTCATTGGCATACCCGTGCCGCCCAACAAGGCGGTGGTGGGGGCAAACGCCTTTGCCCACGAGTCGGGTATTCACCAAGACGGCATTATTAAGAACCGTATGACCTACGAGATTATGAGTGCTGAGACTGTCGGGTTAGATAGCAACGTTTTGGTGATGGGCAAGCACAGTGGGCGACATGCCTTCCGTGAGCACATCGAGCAGATGGGCTACAACCTGCCAGAAGAAGACTTCAATCACGTTTTCCTGCGCTTCAAAGAGCTGTGCGACAAGAAAAAGAAGGTGGATGACCGCGACATTGAGGTATTGATAGCCGGCGAGACGCAGCGCACACCGGAAATCTACGCCCTGGAGCAGGTACAAGTTACCAGCGGCACCACCGCTATACCCGTTGCTACCGTCAAGTTGCGCTGCCCTGATGGTGAGGTACGCATTGATAGCCAGTATGGGACAGGTCCGGTAGATGCGATATATAAGGCGATCAATCGCATTGTGCAAAAGCCCAACGAGCTGATCGAGTTTGCGATCAATGCGGTGACAGAGGGCATAGACGCAGTAGCCGAGGTGACAGTGCGTGTGCGTGATCAGGGCGCACCCACCAATGGCAATGGCGAAAACCAACATTCCCATTCCCACAGACCGCCTATCTATAGCGGCTATGGGGTAAACACCGACATTATGGTTGCCTCTGCTGAGGCGTATATGGGGGCGTTGAACAAGCTGTTGGCAGCCCGTGGCGAGCGCATCAAGGCAGAAGAAGCTGCCTATGCTGCTGGCTACGACAAGGCAACCCCAAGCTATGCCGAGGATTCATTTGCCAAGAACATGCGCGAGGAGACAACACGCTGATTTGCTTACCTGGTCTCTTGCCCCCTTTAGTAGTAGGTCAAGGAGATTCCGGGCAAGATATAACCATAGATGAACACAGATAGACATAGATACCGGATAGAGATTTCCGACAGAAACGCAGAGACGCAGAGAAATTGAACAAAATGGGGCTATGCAGGTCAGCTTGTCCGGGACTCCTGCCCGGTATCTGTGTGCATCTATGTGCATCTATGGTTAAACCTTGCCCGGAATTGGCATGACCTACCCTTGTAGGGGCGGGGGGAAACAACCCGCTCCCCCTGCCCCCGCTCCTATAGCAGGGCGAGGGGAAGGAGACGTAGCATGCTACGGCTCTACAAGGCGGGCGCACCGCCGTGCGCCCCTACCACACGCGGGGCAGGGGATGGGGGCAGCCCGAAAGGGCAGGGGAAATGGGAGCAATAGTTAAGGGAAACGAGAACCTATGTCAACATTAGCCTATCTTGGACCTATCGGGACGTTCAGTGAAGAAGCCGCTATCGCCTATGCCAACAGCCTAGATGACAGCGCAACCTACCTGCCGCTGACCAACATACCTGCCATCGTCACGGCACTGGATACCGGCGCAGCAACGCATGGCATTTTGCCAATCGAGAACATGCTAGAGGGCAGCGTAACCTTTACCCTCGATCTGCTCATCCATGAAGCAGACAATTTGAGCATAGCCGGTGAGACCGTTATTCCCATACGGCAGTATCTCGTCACACGGGAGGGGTTGACCCTAGCCGATATTGAGGTACTGTATGCCCATCCGCAATCGCTTGGGCAGTGTCGCCGGTTTGTCGAGCGGTGTTTGCCCAACGTAGACACCGTGGCATCTCTGAGCAACAGTGCTGCGCCTGCAGAAGCAATGGCAGACAGTCGTGCTGCTGCTGCCATTAGTACCCTACGTGCCGCCGAGGTCAACAACACAACGATACTGGCAAAAGACATTGCCGACAACCGTAGCAATGTGACCCGCTTTATTGCGCTTTCACAACAGCATATGCCCCCTACGGGGGATGACAAAACCAGCTTTTGCTTTGGCTTCCGTCAGGACCATTCCGGTGTGTTGGTGGGGACGCTGCAAGAGCTGGCGCAAAGCAACATCAACATGACCAAACTGGAATCGCGCCCCTCAAAGGCGGTGCTTGGGCAATATATTTTCTTGGTAGATATAGAGGGGCATCGTGAGGATGCTCACATTGCCGCAACGCTTGAGACCATCGCTGCCAAGCCAGAAATTGGAATGGTTAAGATTTTTGGGAGTTATCCCCGCTATCGGAATGAACACGCTTGATCACGCAAGATCACCCAAATTATGGAGCATAGCTCCAATGACGAAAGGAACAGTATTATGGACAAGACCAAACTTTTTCTCTACGACACCACCCTACGCGATGGTACCCAACGCGAAGGTCTCTCGCTCTCAGCCGATGACAAGCTCAAGATAACCGTTGAATTGGATAACCTGGGTATTCACTACGTCGAGGGCGGATGGCCCGGCTCCAACCCCAAAGACATTGAGTATTTTCAGCGGGTGCGCGAACTGAAGCTCCAGAATACCCGCGTTAGTGCCTTTGGGAGCACCCGCAAGGCAAATACCCGTTGTGAGGACAACGAGAATATCCGCACGTTGGTTGAGGCACAGACCCCGGCGGTGACGCTGTTTGGCAAAAGCTCGGTGCTGCACGTCGAGAAGGTGCTAGAAACGACCCGCGAAGAAAACCTCAAGATGATCTTTGAGAGTGTGGCGTATTTCTACAAGCTAGACAGAGAGGTCTTGTATGATGCCGAGCACTACTTTGACGGCTATCTGCTAGACCCCGACTATGCCCTAGCCACGCTTGAAGCGGCGGCACGGGGTGGGGCAGCCTGCCTTGTCCTATGCGACACGAACGGCGGCGCATTGCCGGCGCAGGTGACGAAGGCGGTACAGGCGGTACAAGCACACTTTGCTAATCTTACTGATGTACCCTTGCCACAGCTAGGTATCCATACGCATAATGACGGGGCGTTGGCTATAGCCAACGCCCTTGCTGCGGTTGAGGCAGGGTGTGTTCAGGTACAAGGGACAATCAATGGCTACGGCGAGCGGTGTGGCAATATGGACCTCATCCCCGCCATAGCCAACTTGCAACTAAAACTGGGCTATGACTGTGTGACCCCCGACCAACTGCGCCGATTGAGCGAGGTATCCCACTATGTCGCTGCTATCGCTAACCTCAACCCAGATCACCATGCGCCGTTTGTTGGGCGCAGTGCGTTTGCCCACAAGGGGGGGATACACGTCGCCGCTATTGCCAAAGCTGCCGAGAGCTACCAACACATAGAACCCACGCTCGTTGGTAACGAGTTGCGCGTAGTTGTGAGCGAACTTTCGGGGCGCGGCAATATCCGTATGCGAGCCGAGCAGATGGGGCTAAAGCTCAATGGCAACGAGCAGGCAGTCGTTAAGCGCATCAAAGAGTTGGAAAACAAGGGGTTTCAGTTTGAAGCCGCCGATGGCAGCTTTGAGATGCTGATACGCCGCAGCAATCCTGACTACACCCCACCTTTTGAGCTCCTCGATTTCACGGTGATAGTCGAGAAGCGTGGCAACAATACGATCTATACCCAGGCAACCGCTAGGGTGCAGGTGGGCGGCGAGGTAGTGCTGACTGCTTCGGACGGTGAGGGTCCTGTCAATGCGTTGGACTGCGCCATACGCAAAGCCCTTGTGCCACACTACCCCCAATTGGAAGAGGTCAAACTGGTAGACTACAAGGTGCGTATCATAGATGAGCACCGCGGGACAGCCGCCGTGCCACGGGTGATGATCGAGTCAGCGTGTGGTGATGAGCGTTGGATAACCGTTGGGGCTTCGCAAAACATCATCGAGGCAAGTTGGCAGGCGTTGTGGGACAGCCTAGAGTTGCCATTGATACGCGAGCGCGAGCGGCAAACGCAGGGAGCATAGACCTCTCCCCCTGCCCCCGCTCCCCACGCCCCATCAGGGGGAGGTCAACATGATATACCGGGAC